>DCYM01000090.1:5307-7995 GCA_002331465.1 Candidatus Neomicrothrix sp. UBA2110
TTGTTGTCATCGATTGATGGTGCCGACACACTTGTCGGCTAAAGCTGCGCCAGACTAGTGAACGTGATTGCAGAAGGCGCGCTGGGAGTTTGTCTGTGCGGGGCATGATGCTCGCTGGTGGCGCGGGAACCCGCTTGTTTCCCTTAAGTCGCGTTTCGAGTAAGCAGTTGCAGCCCGTTTACGACAAGCCGATGATCTACTACCCCTTGGCCACGCTGATGAGCGCCGCGATCCGAGAGATTCACTTAATCAGCACTCCCCACGATCTACCTGTTTTTCAAGAAGTGCTGGGCGATGGCCACCAGTGGGGAATTGATCTGTCGTATGGAGTGCAACCCGAGCCGGGTGGCATCGCACAAGCAGTGGTGATCGGCGAGGACTTTATTCAAAGTGACGCGTTCGTTTTGGTACTGGGCGACAACATTTTTCATGGCCCCATCGGGCTGGAAGAGGAAGTCGCGAAGTTTCATAGTGGTGCGGTTATTTGGGGGTACCCGGTAGATGACCCGCAACGCTATGGAGTAATCGAAATCGATGAATCTGGGTCTGTTCTTTCCATTCAAGAAAAACCTGATATCCCACGAAGTGATCTCGCTGTACCTGGCCTTTACCTTTACGACGGTTCCGCTGTGCTTCGAGCGAAAAACCTTGAGCCAAGCGCCCGGGGTGAGTTGGAAATCACTGATCTCAATTTGAGCTTCCTCAATGATGGGCAACTGCGTGCAGTCGAACTGGAGCGAGACATCACCTGGCTTGATTCAGGCACTCATGAAAGCTTGCTTGACAGTTCTAACTTCATTGCGGCAATCGAGAAAAGACAGGGGCACAAGGTCGCGTGCCTGGAAGAAGTCGCATTCAAAATGGGTTTCGTGTCGGCAGATGACGTGGAGCGAACGATAGGAGCGATGCCTCATTCTCCTTACCGCAGCTATTGCGAAAGAGCGATTTTGGGGTGAAGGAACGACGGGTCGGTAGGGCCACTCGTTGGACCTTGGGGATTGTCGCTCTAACCGTGATAATGAGCTTGGGGCTGCCCTTAACTGGAGCGCGCACATTTCTTCGCTCCGACACCGTGTTGCGTTGGGCGCCATGGAACGAGAGTCAACCAATCGACCTTGAGTTGACATCTATTCCGGTGGCAGATCCTGTCGACTCTGGATTTCCAGCTCAGGAACTATTTCATCGAAGGCTCCAAGATGGCGATTTCGCAATGTGGAACCCGTTTCCAGCAGGTGGAACGCCGCTCGGAGCAGTCCCGCATCAGGGGCTTTTCGACCCACTAAATCTGCCATTTCTGGTGCTGCCAGATCGAATGGCTCCTGCGTGGGTGAAGCTGGCGGAGCTGTCCGTTGCAATAGCCGGAGTCTTCCTGCTGTTACGCAGGCTGGGAGTTTCACAAGCGGCCGCATTGGTTTCCGGGTTTGTGTACTCATTCAGCGGATTTCAAACGGTCTGGTCGAATTGGCCTCAGAGCCATGTGGGGGCCTACTTGCCGTGGCTGCTGTGGGCGGCCGAACGACTGTTGCGTCGACGCGACTTTTCTTCATGCGTGGCCATTTCTTTAGTGACGGCATCGATGTTGTTAGCTGGGTTTCCTGCACTCACGGCCTGGGCCGTCGGTCTCATGTTGACCTGGGTTCTTTTGCGTTCACTCAATCAACCTCAGACCGATCGACGGACAATGCGTCTCATAGGAGCCGCCGGGGGCTCAGTCGCTTTGGGGGCTGGGCTGGCTGCATGGCAACTTTTCCCTTTTATAAATCAAATAGGTGCAACCGATTTAAGTCACCGTGCCCAGACGTCTGCTGATCATCTGTCTCCGTCGTTAATGGCAACGGCAGCGATACCAACGGCCTTTGGTTCCCACGCTCAAGGATTTTTTTACGGTGACCGTAACTACATCGAAACTTGCGCTTTTCTAGGGGCGGGAGCTTTGGTGCTAGCAGTGGTAGCCATTTTTTGGCGACCTTCGCCATCAGTTCCGCGTTCGACGACGGCCATCACCAGCAGCTTGTTGGCAGCAACAACAGTGCTCATCTTTGCCGGAGGACCGCTGCTGGGGTTTGCTCAAACTTTGCCTGTGTTTGACAGCAATTTTGTCGGACGCATGCGTTCTATTTGGTTGCTGTTGCTAGCAATACTGGTCGGTTTAGGACTGGAAGCAGTCACTTCGGCTGCACGGGGTGGAGGGGACCGAAAACCCAGTCAAGTTAGTCGCTTCAGATTTCTAGGACTCTGTGTTGTTTTCGCGATCGCTGTCTTTGGTATTTGGCATGTGTTACGACGCGCGTCTCAAGAGGGTCATCTATCTGATGTCATCAGCGCTGTCGTTATCGCGATCGCCGCAGCCGTCGTCGTCATCGGCTGTGTCACAGCAACTCGCCGGACGCGTTTAAAAGATTTCCTGCCGGTTGTCGTAGCGGGCGTAGCTGCTATTGAAATACTTCTCTTCGTTTCGCCGTTTTGGCCTAACGAAGTTCCTGAGCGTCATTATCCAGAGACACCCGCACACGATTTTCTTGCGGCTGAGGCAACTGGGGACCGAGTCGCTACTCATGATTTGGCGCTTTACGCGGGCACGACGACTCATTACAAGATTCGAACTGTGACCGGTCATGTCTTCCATCAACCCACCTGGCGAGATTTGTTGATTGCGGTCGACCCGGAAGCTCTCAGTCGTTCCTACAC
>DCYM01000090.1:8393-15587 GCA_002331465.1 Candidatus Neomicrothrix sp. UBA2110
GTTAGATGGCTCGTAACTCAAGTCGATTTTCCGTTACCGGGAACTCCCGTTGAACTTTCCCAGGGAAATGCAACGACTCGGTCTCATCCTGGAGATCCTCTGGTGGTGACCGTGGAGTCACAACCTATTCGAGGGATTGAGATCGAGATAGCAGAAGATGTCACCACGACCGATCTCACAGCACGACTCAGAGTCGAGATCGTGGGGCCTGATGAGTTGGTTCGAGTAGGTCGTCGACACGTACGAGGCTTTTTGCCGGCCGGCCGGCATTGGATTCCTGTTGCTGCGGAAGATTTGCCCGTCGGTGGTGAGGCATTAGTTCGGATACGTCTCGATGGCGACGATGGAGTCATGGCGTTGCGGACCGATGACTCTGGCGAGCCCGTGCTGCATGGAATGGCACCTTCTGATGACGGTTTGCGTTTGGCTTATGCCGATGACGTGGCTATTTGGGAGAACCTTGACGCCGTGCAACGAATCAGGTTCGCCTCATACGGAATGGTGGTTCGCGATCAAGTTGAACGGATAGCTACTTTGCAGGCGCCACTACCTTCTGAGGTAGTGGTCCTCTCCGACCAGTCCAACCACCTGACTGATCCTGAAGGCGCCACAGCAGTCATCCATAACGTGGATGATCGACTCGATAGTGTCAGCATTTCCCTGACCAGCACTGGGCCGGGTTGGCTGGTGGTAGCTGACGCTATCCAAAGCGATTGGACTGTAAAGGTGAACGATGTGGCCGGCATGCTGGTCCACGCAGATCATGCGTTAGTGGCGGTGGCGGTTCCCGAGGGCTCAAGTGTTGTCGAACTGGTGTATGAGCCTTCCGGTTTGAAAGCTGGCGTTTCGGTGTCCGCTGTATCCCTACTGATTCTTCTGTCCTTAGTGTGGGGCGCTAGCCGCAGTCGTGTCGAAGATCAGTTCTCGTCAGGTGGTTCAACGCCTGGGTTTGGGTGAGGAGCGATGGTGAGTTCGATGTTGCGTACACGGCGCAGGACTCGCTCACCTATCACTCGGTTAGATCTCAAGAGATCTGCCAGAACTCCCAACATCAACATTTGCATCGCCATTAACAAGCAGACAGCTCCAACGATGAGCGACTGGACATGGCCCTCTCCTCCACTTCTAAGGTAGAACCATCCAAAGCGCCCGAAGAGCGCTAGACCAGCTATCCCGAATAACGCTGCGGGGACATTGAAGACTCGTAGAGGTTGGTGCATTGCGTATACCCGCGAGATTGTTCCGGCGGACCTTCGGACGTATTGGCGCTTCGAGCGGAAGAGCCGTGAAGGTCGCGTTGTTGGGTTGACTTTAATGGGTACGTCCGCGACCGCGAGGTCGGAGCGTCCAGCTTGGATCAGGGTTTCAAGGGTGTACGTAAATTGGGAAACCACGTTGGCTTGAAGTGCCGCTTCCCTGCTGTAGGCACGAAACCCTGAAGTGACATCAGAAACATCAGTCGCTGAAGCCTGTCGAACGACCCAAGATCCGAGGCGCTGTAAACATTTTTTTAGAAACGAGAACTCGCTGTGGTTGGCGATGTCTCGAGTTCCGATGACAAGGTCTGCATTTCCCTGCGTGATGGGCTCAACTAGACGTGGAATGTCCTCCGCCGAGTACTGGTTGTCCGCATCAGTGTTGACGATGACGTCGGCTCCAAGCTGCAGAGAGGCGTCAAGTCCTGCCTGGAATGCTACTGCGAGACCCTTATTTTGCGTGAGCTTGACGACGACGTCAGCGCCGTGAGCTTTTGCGATTTCTGCAGTTGCGTCAGTCGAACCATCGTCGACAATTAGCCATAGGACTTCCTCGAAGCCAGGAACGGCCCGCGGTAGATCAGCCAGTGTCCCAGGCAATGCCGCCGCTTCGTTGAAACAAGGGATCTGGATGACCAGTCGCACTTCCCCATTGTGGTGGACGAATGGACTAGACACGAGGGCGGGTGATTAATCATTACCAATATATTTTGACGTCGGATGCAAGACAGGACTTATGAGCGACGAAGCTACCTACAAATTAAACGGCCATATCGCGACGATTACCTATAACCGTCCAGAATCTCTCAACGCGATCAATGGCGCAATGCGTGAATGTCTGAACGCGGCATGGCTGGAGTTCTATAACGACCCTGAGGCATGGGTGGCCATTTTGACTGGCGCTGGGAGGGCTTTCTGCGCAGGCGCTGATTTACGTCCGGGTCAAGGCAACTCAGCAGGTACCTGGTCGGGGAGTTATTTTGAAATTCCTACGATTAACAGTTTCGAGAGCGGTTTGGAGCTTTGGAAACCGACCATCGCCGCAGTCAATGGTGCTTGCATCGGCTACGGCTTAACTGGAGCTATTGCGACTGATTTTCTTTTAGCTTCAGACCGGGCCGTGTTTGGCATGCCTGAGGTAAAGGTCGGAGTGCCGACCATTGTTGGGTCGATGCGGATCCCCTCGAAGGTGGCGTGGGCCGACGCGATGGAGATCTTGCTTACCGGAGACAACATTGACGCGCATCGGGCAGCAGATATCGGGTTGGCCTGGCGGGTGGTTCCTCATGATGAACTTATAGATGAGGCGTACGCGTTAGCGGAACGCCTATGTCAGGGTGCGCCGCTCGCGGTGCGGGCTGTGAAAGAGGTCGCCACTCGCTCACAGCGAATGGGTTGGAACGAAGCAGTCCGAATGGGCGAAAGTATCCGAAGGATCGTCGGAACGAGTGAGGATGCGCTTGAGGGCGTTGAGGCGTTTCGCGAGAAGAGGGCGCCTAGTTGGAAGGGGCGTTAGTCCCTTCAGCGGACGCGTTGCTGATTTCTATTCACCGAATGTAAGCAGTCGTTTAGGTTTCTAAAACCAGTCGGGCAACTACATCTGTGCCGAACGCTGTCAGGATCGCCAGATACAGAAGCCCGGTCGCTGCCATAACTGCGGCGTATTGACGTTCACGCAGGGCAGCTCGAGTAACAAGGACTAAGGCGATGGTCGTCACAGCACACGCGACCCAGAACCATCCAAGCATCCCTCCGTACCCGTCATCTATTGCCCCTGATAGGACTGACCACATACCTGTTGGAAGAAGTAGGAGACCCACCTCTAAGGGCCAGATTTTTCCCAGCCATGAGACCTGTTCGAGTAGGGGTTCTCGCCGCAGCCCCGGCTGAACCAAATACCAGTGTCCCAACAGCATTGCGTCAGTCACTGATCCCAGAAAGGCTGCGCCAACCAAAATTCGTGCCGTCTCCAGCAGCTGGTTGCCTCCGCTACTTAAACCAGTCGCGACTAGGCCGACCAGTCCGATAACTGGAGCGGCGAGATCCCATCGAGGATCAAATTCTTTGCCTTGGGCATCACTGGAACTCAAGTTACGTTCGATGCCTGTTCGATCAACGATCGTTTGAGTCGATTCGTACTGCTCTGGTTGTTGTCCCGCTACCCCGACGCGTCGTCGAACAATTGACAGAAACAACGCGAGAGCAGCTGCGGCGCAGACACCAATCGACGCTGCATCGCGGATGGGTTCCGTTGCCCAGCCGTATCCGACGAGAGCGGCGAGTGCAGCTATGACTAAATAACTTGCTCTTAATAGCCACCCATACCCGAGACCTACTTCGCGTCGACGAGTGGTGATCCAACAGAACAGAAGACCGCCAGTCGCCCATTGCAGCAATACCGTTGCGGCGTCAAGCTGCGGACCTGCTGCCATTCTTCGCAGTGTATCGACGGTGTCAGCAAAGTTAGGGAGTTTTCAACAGCGCCCGAACGGCTGCGGCTGCCTTGTGGCTCGAGCGTGTAAGCGGACCGGCTTCTACGTGTCGGATTCCCATTCCTCGAGCCTTGTCAGCCCACATTTCGAATATTTCCGGGTCAACCCACCTGTGCACAGGGAGGTGCGCGCTGGTAGGTCTCAGGTATTGGCCGATGGTCACAATGTCAACTCCCACCGAAGCGAGGTCCCCAAGAGCGACCGTCACTTCGTCATCATTTTCACCGAGACCGACGATTAGCCCGGATTTGGTGACGGACCCATGTGTTTTAGCTCGAGCAAGGACTGTCAAACTTCGGGCATATCCGGCGTTGGGACGCACAGCACGTTGCAATCGGGCGACAGTTTCGAGGTTGTGATTGAGCACGTCGGGTCCCTCGTTCAACAGCGTTTCAAGGGGCCTTTTCTGTCCTGCAAAATCAGGAATGAGGGTTTCGATCGTGACGCCGGGTACGCGAGATCTAATGGCATTTACGGTCTCTATAAATCCAAGGGAGCCTCCGTCATCGAGATCGTCACGAGCCACTGCGGTAATCACCACATGGGAGAGACCCATCGTTGTAACGGCTTCTGCAACGCGACGGGGTTCGTCATGGTCTCGGGGTTCGGGTTTGCGAGTGTCGACTAAGCAGAAGCCACAAGCACGCGTGCATCTTTTGCCGTTGATCATGAAGGTAGCTGTGCCTTCGCCCCAACATTCGTAGATGTTGGGGCATCCCGCTTCTTCACAAACTGTCGCCAGGTTCATGGGATGCAAGGTTGAGCGCACTCGGCGGTATCCGTCATTCAAGTCGATCTGTGCTCTCATCCAGTGGGGTTTTCGTTCGGTGATTGAGAGTCCTTCAGTTACGCCTGCGTCGTTGAGTCGTCGTTGACGACGTTCGGTAGTTTTCCGATTTCTTAGAACAACCGGTAGGCCTTCAATCGCGCTCTTTTGTTGTTGCTCTGCGCTACTGAACGGTGCCATATCAGTTTTCGGATTACGAAAGACCACGCCCGCTTCGTCGTGTCCATTCCCGCCCCACACTTCGGTTGCTCTTCGCTTTACAGCTTCCACAACCATTTCCATGGGCGTTTCAAGTCCCTGATCTCGCAAGCTCGTTACTCCGAAATCGTCTATCCCACATGGGATGATTCGATCGAACCACGAAAGATCTGTGGCGACGTTTAGGGCGAAGCCGTGCATGGTGCGTCCTCGGCTGAGTCGGACCCCAATCGCTGCGATCTTTTGACGGGAGGGGCTCTTAGGTTCAACCCACACCCCTGGGTAACCAGCTACCCGGCCGCAGTTAGGTAGACCTAGATCTGTGAGCGCGGCAATCAGCACATCTTCAACCTTTGAAACGTAGGCTTTGGTCTCTGCTAGTCCACCCCCTCGCCGCCCAGGCAAGGAAAGGATGGGGTAGCCGGTGAGTTGACCGGGACCGTGGTAGGTGATGTCGCCGCCGCGGTCTGTCGACTGATAGCTAGCGCCCATCACGTCTGGTTCGATCAAAAGGTTGGACAAATTGGCGTTGGGACCGCCAGTAAATACGTGTTCGTGTTCTACAAGCAGCAGGTGATCGTCAGAACTGTTGGTGAAGAGGTGCCGTTGGAGATCAGTCGCTTCTTGATAGGCGACGCTGCCAAGCCAACGCACTCGAAGCATCTAGAGTTCTACTTCCCAATCTCGAGTTTCGATGGCGCGCTTGATGGTGGAGAGAAATCCTGCTGCGTAACTTCCATCGAAAGCCCTGTGGTCCCAGGCCATCGCTAAATGACCTACGGAGTGGACAGCGATGCTTTCGTTGCCAAATCGGTCGGCGACCACGACGGGGCGTCGGGTTACGCCATCGGTGGAAAGTACCGCTACTTGAGGTTGGTTGATGATTGCGGCAGTTGTGTATGTGCCGAAGCCTCCGTTGTTGGAGATGGTGAACGTACCGCCGCTGATGTCATCCAAATTGAGGCGCCGGTTTCGTGCACCTAATGCCAGGTTGTTCACGGCGAGCGCCAGTGCCTCAAGTCGGAGCCCGTCGGCTTGACGGACGACGGGAACAATTAATCCCTCGTAGTCGAGATCGACTGCTACACCTATGTTGATGTCGCCGTGGACTCTTAATCCTTCGTCTTCAACTGAGGCATTGAGGTAAGGCCACTCTTCAAGCGCTTCAACCACCGCGCGCATGATGAAGGGCAGATAGGTAAGGCTGAAGCCATGTTCGGCTCGCCAGGTTTCGCGGTGGGTGGATCTCACGTTTTCGACGTTCTCGTAGTCCACTTCCATGACCGTCAGTGCGTGGGGCGAGGAATGAGCTGAACGTGTCATGTGATTTGCGGTGGCGCGTCGGATGCTGTTGAAAGCTACGTATCGTGATTCTTTGGATGTGCGCGGGGCACTTTCGAGGTTTGGTTGGGGGTCGGGCGCTACCGACTCGTCGCGGTGACGGTCGTCGATAATGTTGAGTACGTCATTTCTGGTGATGCGACCCCGCTGACCTGTGCCCTGGATGCGCTCCGTTTCAAGCCCGTGTTTTTTTATTAGGCGACGAACTACTGGCGACAGAAGCCGGGTGTCGCTGGCCTTATTTTGAATTTCGCTTCGTTTTGTACTCTGGTTTGACCCAGGTGAGGTTCGGTCGGAGTTGGGTTTAGTCGGAGTTGGCTGTCGCGAGTTAGCGGAATCGTTCGAATCTTGTACGACGGCTTCGGGGGTGCTCCTTGCGAACTCACCTTCAACGACTGCCAAGACAGTCCCGACAGCGATTGTCTCCCCTTCTGCGACTTTGAGTTCGATGATCGTTCCGGTGACTGGAGATGGAACTTCGGCATCAACTTTTTCGGTTGACACTTCGTAGAGCAATTCGTCGACGGTGACGGTGTCACCGACTTGTTTGAACCAGCGGGTGAGCGTGCCTTCTTCTACCGTTTCACCCAGTTGAGGGAGTTCGACATCGATAAGGGCCATGGTTCTAGCCGTGGAGCGCTCGACCAGCAAGGTCAAGGACGGCTTCGCCGAATAGTTCTGACAGAGTCGGGTGAGGCTGAATGAACTCGGCAATTTCGTCGATTGTTGCCTCCCAGTTGACAGCTAGGTAGCCCTGGCTCAGTTGTTCAGTAGCCCAGGGGCCGATGAGGTGGACTCCTAGGAGTTGTCCCGCGCTGCCATCAGGGCGCCGCTCGGCGATGACTTTGACCATGCCGTCGGTTTCGTTGACGATCATCGCCCGGGCGTTTCCAGCAAAGTGATGCTTTACTACCGCTACGTCATGGCCAGCCTGTCGTGCTTGTTCTTCGGTCATTCCCGCGAAAGCAACTTCGGGGTGGCAATAGATGGCCCACGGGACTTTGAGGTAATCGATCGGTGTTGGGTTTTCCCCAACCATGTCACGAACAGCGAGCATCGCTTCGGCGAATGCGACGTGCGCGAGTTGAGGTGTGGCAATTAGGTCCCCAACTGCATAAAC
>DCYM01000123.1:0-2915 GCA_002331465.1 Candidatus Neomicrothrix sp. UBA2110
GCCTGCCCGGATCACCCCGTGGCCAGGGGAAGTAGTGTTCGTGTACGAGTGCATGAAGTGGCGAGTCCCTCGGACTCTTGCAGTAGGAGTGATTGTGCGATTTTCGGTTCTTACTCTGGGAGACAACTATCCCTCCCTTCGGTCTCACCAACAGTTCTACCGTGAAGTAATCGACGAAGCTGTCACGGCCGAAGCACTTGGATATTGGGGTTTCTGGGTGGGTGAGCATCACTTCGGTGCCAGCCAGCGAGTCTTTCCGTCACCACAGTTGGTGCTGGCTGCAATTGCCGAGCGTACGGAACGGATTCGTTTGGGGACCGGAGTGAGCGTCCTGCCGGTAAATGATCCGATTCGTTTAGCTGAAGACCTTGCCAGCCTTGACCTGTTGAGTCAGGGACGAGTCGACGTTGGAGTAGGGCGCGGATATCAGCCGCACGAGTTTGCTGGGTTTAACGTTGACATAAACACCACGAAAGCTCGCTTTTGGGAGGCCCTGGAAGTTATTCACGGAGCGTGGACCCAAGAGCAATTCAGCTATGAGGGGGACTTCTACCAATACAGGGACATTGATCTTTTACCTCGACCGATTCAGCAGCCCCATCCGCCAGTGTGGGTCGCCGCGGCATCGCCGGGCTCAGCAGAAGAAGCGGCTAGTCGCGGGTATGCGTTCAGTGGAGCACCATTTGGGTCCGCCCGCTCTGCCAAAGAGATCCGCACCCAACTCGACATGTACGACCAGGTTTTTCGCGACGCGGGCCATGGCGAACCACCGAGAGATCTCCCCCACGTCGTTTGGTGCCACGTCGCAGATACGACAGCGCAGGCTTTGGCTAACGCAGAGAGGGGGATGAAACTTAAACTCGACAGCGCGACAAAGGTGTGGACTCCTCCCGGTACGAAAGGGTATGAAGCCATGGCTGAGATCGGGAAATTTTTGGCAACTGCAACTATCGACCAGTTGGACGAGCTATCAATTTTTGGTGATCCGGATCGGTGTCGAGAACGCGTGGAGGTTTACAAATCAGCTGGAGTTAAACATCTGATGTTGTACTTCGACTGGGGCGGTCTTTCGCATGCTGAAACCATTCACGCTCTGGAGCTGTTTGCCGAAGGTGTTA
The DNA here is from genome assembly GCA_002331465.1 of Candidatus Neomicrothrix sp. UBA2110. Classification (GTDB taxonomy): domain Bacteria; phylum Actinomycetota; class Acidimicrobiia; order Acidimicrobiales; family Poriferisodalaceae; genus UBA2110. The sequence goes on from DCYM01000123.1 coordinate 1,119, forward strand.
TGCCACATTTCTCTGACGAACTGTTCGAAAAACCCTCACCCTAGAACGCCTTGTTGCAGTCAATATAGGTAGGGAAGCCTAGGAGGCGCTCCTACCCAGGCGAGGCTGGGGCAGCAGGTGCAATGATGGAGTGATGACCGATCGCTCCTACGTCAGTTTGACCTTTGACGTCGACACCATCTCCCTCTGGATGAGTCGGCAAGATCGCACCGCGTTCAGTCGAGGTGAATTTGGGGTTGTGGGTGCTCGTCGGATACTCAAACTTCTTGGGTCACGGTCGATACACGCAACTTTTTTTGTTCCAGGAGTAACGGCTTCGACATATCCAGATCTCCTGGAGGAAATTGTTGATGGTGGCCACGAGGTGGGCCATCACGGCAATCACCATGAAAACCCTGCACGGCTCGAGCGCGACGACGAGAAGCGAGTTCTTGAGGAAGGCCTAGCGATCCTTGAAGGTATGACTGGTAGACGACCGGTGGGTTGGCGGTCCCCAGGCGGATATGTGACTAGTAGTACTTTCGAGCTGCTCATCGAAGCCGGGTTCTCATATGACTCGTCATTAATGGGCCATGACGTGCGTCCATACCGGTGCCGGCTGAACGACCAATGGGTAAAAAACGAAGGTGTTGAATGGGGAGAGGAAGTCGATCTAGTTGAGTTGCCCTGGGCCTGGCACCTCGATGACTTCCCCTGGTTCGAGTACATCCCACCTCAAGGAGGCAACCTGACGCCGCCGTCAGCGGTTCTCGAAACCTGGCTCGGCGACCTGGATTGGGCGCTGGCCCACGAGCCAGGTGGGGTATTGACATACACGATGCATCCCCAAGTCATCGGGCGAGGTAATCGGATGCTTATGCTTGAACAACTTCTCGACGAGGTCGAGAAGCGTGGTGTGGGATTCACGACCCTTGAAGACGCCGCTACCAATTGGCGAGCTGCCCATCCATTTAGCTGAATTTCAGGCACAACTAACGTTGTCGTCCCGACGAGATGTTTGGTTAGACGACGTGAGTTGGGTTAGTTCATTAAAGTTTGTTCTGTGGAGCCGCTGCTTGTTCTAACTATTGGCCAAGCGCCTCGAGACGATATCGAAAAGGAACTTCGTCAAGTTTTGGGAGCGCGACCTATAGAGGTCCGTGGCGCACTCGATGGGTTATCTACTGACGAAATCACACACCTTGCCCCTCAGAATGCATCTGACACCTTTCACACGCGTCTCGCCAACGGCGCCGATGTGATGATCTCCAAGCAGGCCGCCACCATTCGTCTACAAGAACTACTTATAGAGAGGGAGAGTCGCCCGGTTTTGATCGCCTGCACAGGTAAATTCACCGGACTCCCGAACTACCCGAACGTGTTGTTCCCTTCGACGATTCTTGAGGGTGTTGTAGACGCTGTCGCTCCCGCCGAGTGCACTTTGGGAGTGTTGGTGCCCTTGGCGGAACAGGTTGAATCGTTAGCTCGACAATGGCAACGATCTGATCGAGAAGTAGTGGTTGCTGCTGTGAAGCCGGGCGAAGATCCCACAGCAGCAGCAGCGATTCTGGCTGGTGCCGAAGTGGACCTTGTCGTCCTGGATTGTTTCGGATACGAGACGTCATTATTGCACCGAGTTCGGGAAATAACTGGAGTGCCTGTTCTCTCAGCCGTCCGATGTACCGCACACATTGCCTCAGAGCTGCTTGGATGACCCGCAACTTGGACGCGACAGATGTCGACGATCTCGCTGTTGGTGCCTGGATCCTCGGGACCGGAGGGGGAGGAAGCCCCTATCTCAACCACCTCAACATGCAA
>DCYM01000123.1:3332-3462 GCA_002331465.1 Candidatus Neomicrothrix sp. UBA2110
GTCGACGATGGGCGCGCCACTGGTCATGCAGGAACGCCTCCAAGATGCACGCGATGTAGCCCGAGTAGTGGAGATAATGGGCGAGTACTTAGGGTCATCGTTCGACGCGGTCATGGCGACCGAAATTGGT
>DCYM01000131.1 GCA_002331465.1 Candidatus Neomicrothrix sp. UBA2110
GTAGTCGTAACTAATCTGGCGACATGATGATGCTTGAGGGACGAGTCGCGTTGGTCACGGGTGCACAGCAAGGAATCGGCAAGGCCGCTGCTGAAGCGATGGGGCGTGAAGGTGCGTCGGTGGTGGTGCAATATTTTGACGATACCGACGCTGCCAATGAGGTCGCTGCGTTAGTTCGTTCTTACGGGCCAGACGCTGTCGTTGTGCAGGGCGATGTTGGGGTCCGAGGGGACTGCGAGGCTGCTCTGCATGCAGGAAGAGAACTGGGCGGCGTCAATTTACTCGTCAACAATGCTGGGATCTTTCCACGCCGCTCGTTTGTAGATATGACTGACGATGATTGGAACAACGTTCAGAACGTGAACGTCGTGGGGGGATTTCGTTGTTTGCAGTTAATGGCGCGCGACCTAATCACAGACGGACGCCACGGAACGGCTGTCAACCTTTCGTCTGTCGCCTTTTTCCGTAATTCAGCTCGAGGCGCTCACTACGCGGCAAGCAAAGGAGCAATTATCGGATTTACCCGAGCAGTATCCACTGAACTTGCGCCTTATGGCATCAGGGTGAACGCGATCGCTCCTGGAATTGTCGACACAGCCCAACCTCGTGACGGGATGACCGAGCAACAAATTGCCGCAGCGAGCGCTCTTGTACCGCTCGGTGCGATGGCCACCCCAGATGAGGTCGCCGACGTCGCTGTATTCCTTAGCTCCGATCTATCTCGGCACATCACCGGCCAGACCCTTCAAGTCAATGGCGGCACGAACTTCAGTTGATCGCGTCGACGCGATACTGCCTCTCGTTTGTTAATGAGCAGTGACGCGTCAGAGTGAGCCATGATGAGGAGGTGAGCACTCATCGTCACGTAAAACAACAACTAGATCGCATATCCGAGCGAGACGGGACCGTAAGGGCTTGGGTTCATCGCCATGACGACGACGCAATATTGGGTGCGCTAGCAACCGCTCCGAGGGGACTGCTCTCGGGCTGGACGCTCGGAGTGAAAGATGTCATTGATACTTTTGATCTCCCCACTGAACGCGGCTCTCCTATTTACGCCGGTCGCACCACGTTGAATGATGCTGCCTGTGTGGCTTTAGCCCGCGAGGCCGGCGCTGTTGTCATGGGCAAGACGGTGACTACGGAGTTCGCCCTATTCACACCCAACGTCACGACGAATCCTCACAATTTCGCACACACTCCGGGTGGCAGCTCAAGTGGATCGGCCGCAGCGGTAGCCGACGGACAAGTTCGTGCGGCGTTTGGGACCCAGACGGTGGGATCGGTGGTTCGACCAGCTGCCTATTGCGGCGTGGTGGGTTTCAAACCCACGCATCAGTTGGTACCACTGACTGGCGTTGCAACTTTGTCTCACGCATTCGACACGGTTGGGTGGTTCACCCAAGGTGTGGACGATGCCGCCACAATGTTTTCAGCACTCACTGGTACAGCAGTATTAACGACCGAACAGCCGCTGCGAATCGGCCGCTACCGCTCACACCAATGGGATGCTGCGACCTCTGAAACGGTCGCTGTGATGGATTCGGCATGTGATGCCCTGTGCCAGCGATCCACGGAAGTAGTCGAACTCGACCCCCTCCCACATCTCGAATCAGTTTTTGAGGCGGCTAACACGATTCTTCATTATGAGATCGTGAGGGTGTTCGCCTGGGAGCAAACCCACCATTACGAACTGATCAGCGATCTTGCGCGCAAGATGTTAGTTAGGGCCAAAGACGTGACTCACGAACAATATACAGCGGCTCATTTGACACTCATTGCGGCAAGACGCGAACACGACGAGTTCATGGCTGTCAACGCTTTTGATGCCCTTTTGACACCAAGCACACCTGGTGAAGCACCACTCATCAAGACCACAGGTGATTCGGTCTTTAATAGAGTTTGGACAGCACTCGGCGTGCCGGCTGTTCACCTTCCGCTAGCGATGGGTCCGACAGGACTTCCCTTGGGCGTCCAATTGACAGGGCGGTCATGGAGAGATGGTGACCTTCTCGCTTCCGCCGCACTAAGTGAAGCAGCGTTCAATGGTGACACATGAGTAAGTTGGCGCCGCTAGCGGGGATTCGCGTACTCGATGTTTCTAGTGTGTTGTCAGGACCATTGGCATCGATGTTGCTCGCTGACCTGGGTGCTGATGTCATCAAAGTGGAGCCGCCATCGGCCCCGGATTTCACTCGAGGCACCGGTGACGCCCACAATGCGATGACTGCCTACTTTTACAACACCAATCGAGGGAAAAGAGCAATCGCTGTCGACGGGCGGCGGCCGGCGGGTCAACGAATCTTGCAAGAGCTTGCAGATCAAGCCGATGTTTTGGTGCAGAACATGCGCCCGGGGAAGGCTGCGGGTATCGGGCTTGACCCCGATGAGTGCCTACTTCGCAACCAGTCATTGATCTACGCCTCAATCAGTGGTTACGGCAGTGACGGCCCCAGCGCTTCAGAACCGGTGTATGACTACGTGATTCAAGCCGTGACTGGCATGGTCGACGTGCAACGCGATCCAACCACCGGCCTTACCGAACTCACGCGTCACTTTGTGGCGGACAAGGTCACCTCGCACGCTACGTTCGAAGCAATTCTTGCTGCTTTGTTCGCCCGGGAACGCGATCCACAACGCCGAGGTCAACATGTCGAGGTCAGCATGCATGAGGCGAGCCTGGCCTTTATCTGGCCGGATTCGATGATGCAGCACAGTCTGATTGAAGAGCCCGACGCTCCTTCCGTCTATCCCGGTGATTACTACCGGGTATATCCCACTAGCGACGGAGCAATAGTGATGATGCCGCTCATGGGGCCGCTAGATGGTATCTGCGCAGCGATCGGCAGCCCTGAACTCGCGACAGATCCTCGATTTGCTGTCTTAGGGTCCGAGAACTTGCACCAATTTCAAGACCTACTCGCCGAACAAATCGGTGATTGGACCACTGAGGAAGCCCTAGCCGTCTTCAGCAGCCACGATGTGGCCGCCGGTCCGGTGATCCCCCGTTCCGAGGTTCACCGACATCCTCAGGCCGTCGCGCGCGACTCAGTTGCGGAGCACCACGACCCTGTCATCGGCCGAATCCGTAGCGCCCGCCCCGCTTGGCGTATGGGAGGCACCCCCGAGGTCCTGAATGAAGGAGCACCAAAATTCGGGGAACACACTGACGTCGTCCTCGCCGAACTCGGCTACAACTCAAAAGAAATTGAGAATCTGCGTCAAGAGGGCTCAGTCGCGTAACTCGAACATCTAGTTCGTGTTGTCGAGGGAAGCAAGCCGATCAGCTTGCGGGTATGTAAACGTCACATCCTTGGATCTCAGGTCCGAGCACGAACGCTGTACTCCTACAGCGAACAAGAGGAACCTGAAAAGGAATACTCTATTGGCAATGAACAATTCATCTGATGACCCGAAGCCAGACACCCTTAACGACATCGGTGTGCTGAAAAGGCGCGAAGTGGAAGCGCGAATTGTAGCGCCGCTTATCGAACGTTTCGCTGAAGAATTTGGACAAGAACGAGTGATGGATCTTGCCCGAGAAATCGTGATTGGTGTCGCCCAAGATCAGGGCGCCGTTTTAGCTGAAGCGATGGGTGGTAACGGCCTTGCAGAGTTCGCGAATACTTTGACTAACTGGACCAAAGGTGACGCTCTTGAAATAGAAATGCGTGAGCAAACCGAAACCACCTACGCTTTCGATGTAGTGCGATGTCGTTACGCTGATATGTATCGCGAGCTAGGCATCCAAGAGTTAGGGGCTCTACTCTCTTGTAATCGCGACGGAACATTGGTCCAAGGATTTAACCCCGACATTAAGTTCGAACGGACTCAAACAATCATGGGAGGAGCCGACCACTGCGACTTCCGCTATTCACTAAGTTCAAGCGAAACCCCAGTGGAGATCAGTGATCAATAGCGTCTCATGTCATCACCAGCACCTGCGAGATCGACAGGTGAGTACTTTGTCGTACTGTTCGGGATTAGATCGCCCTAGCTGCCAGTCGATCCCGTGGGCGCCGCCGCTAATAAATACCAGTCCCGTCTAGCCGCTTCGGTCTGTCGGTCATGTCAAAAAGTTTAGTTTCAATATTTCACTCCCCTTCCTGCGCAATAGATGCATCCGCCTCGTCCTTGTTTTATTGACGAATGTCGCGGTGTTACTTCGCGTCCACAGGCGTCACATCTACATCGCCAGGGGATCTTCGATCCTGGATAGGGCTCTAACGGTGTCACGCCAGCCGCGGCCATTAACTCTCTCGCGTCCTTTTCGTTGACTTTTCGAGACACTGAACGTTTCTTGTTGGCGCAAGTTCGACAACCGCCACCGTTACTTTTCACATTGTGGAACGAGGGCGAACACCTGGTTCCACAGGTCGTGCATTTACACAGCCACGCGGCCTTAGCCCCTGGATAAGGTTCCAGCGGTAGGAGCCCAGCTACTCGCATCACCGGCACCGTTTCAAGGTCAGTGAAGCGACGAGAAGATGACCTTTGTTCTACGCCACAGAAGCGGCATCCACTTCCTCTCTTCACGGACGTGTAAAGCGGCGTAACTTCGTGGCCGCAGCTGTCACATTTGCATTTCCATGGGGTATCGGCGCCTGGGTACGGCTCAAGAGGCGTGAGTCCAGCCCTTTGCATGACGAGCGAAGTTTCGGCGTCGGTTAAACGGCGGCGCATAATGCCGTTTTCAGGTCGGTTTCACTTCGACGCACGTTGCCTTTCATCAGCTGGATACCACCACATGACGATCGCTGAGATCAAATAGGCCCCCGCAGCAAAGGCCCACGCCCACCGAAATGCTGTGACGCTAGATGCGTCCCGGTTACCAAGGATGGCGAGCGCAGTGGCCGCTCCAAGGCCTTGCACGAGTCGGCGGTTGGTCTGTAAAGCGGCATTGCCTTCTGCAAGAAGGTCATCGCTTAATGAGTTAAGAGCGGCGCCCATGCCAATGACTCCGACCTGGCCACCTCCCCAGCCAAAGACGACAAGACCAACCGCTAAAGCTAGGAATGAGGGCTCGTTGTCAAGAGTGATCATCCACCAACCGATTCCAGCCGCTGCGATTAACCCACCTGTGCTGAGCACCATTCGGTAGCCGTGACGGTCTGCGTAACGGCCGGCTAGCACCGAATTAAACGAGAGAAGCATGGGAACAGCCATCGCTAAGCCACTTTCGATGGTCGACCACCCCCAGACATTGACAAGAAAGAGTGGCATCGAGAAAAACCAGGCAAAAATGGCAGCCTGGGTTGCAGTTTGGCTGATCAACGCCCACACGTACCGGCGATCGGCGAACAGTTCTGGACGAATAAGCGGATACCGATGTCGCGTTACTCGAACACCGAACAAAAGCAACAACACCAACGCCGCAGGGGTTACAAGCCACCAACGCTGCAGAATCACTAACGCCAACGCAGATGCTCCTGAGCCGCCAAGCAGGAAACCGAGGAAATCGATAGGACGTTTTTCACCTTTGCGTTCGTCAAATACTTTGGGGGCAAAAGCTGCCGCGAGTACACAAAGTGGGATCGGAAGCAGTAACCCGGCTCGCCAACTAGTAAGGGTGACAAGTGTGGCCCCGACTACAGGCCCCAGGAGCGCTGCCGTGGCTCCGCCAACTCCCACCCACCCCATCGCTGTTCCTCGACGATTAAGCGGGAAGGCGGGCAGAGCAAGCGGAAACGCGGTGACCGTGAACAAGGCGGCGCAGACGCCCTGCGCTACACGTGCCCCGATCAGCACACTTATGTTTGGCGCGCTCGCACCAATGAGAGCGAAACAAGCGAAGGCTCCCATCCCGGTCATGAACGTACGTCTCCAGCCGATTCGATCGGCGAGTTGCCCTACGAGCAACATGACAGCAGCAATAGCGATGGTGAAACCAGTCGTGATCCAGGCCAGCGTGGTCCGAGCGCTATAGGGGAAGGCCTCTTCTATTTCTGGAAATGCAACAGCGACAGCAAGCGCATCGAGGACCAGGACATAACACATCGACGCGACGAGTAACCCCAACCAGGCCCGGGTCGTCGATCGCTCCGACATATCCACAGCTGGTAGAGGCCCGGGGGTCGGGGTGATCGCAAAGACGGTCGCCTGAAGCGATTTTTCGGTCGATCGAAGCTGGTCCACGGGGCTTAAGTCGTTCGGTACAGGTGAGTTAAGTGCGCGGTGAACTAACGGCGGCGTGTTGGTCTAGCAACGGACCGAGGCTCTCGAGGGGTCGACGCCCAAGGCCGCACTCGGTGGCCACACCAAATCGCGTCAAAACCTGAGAGGCGGCGTCAATACGGCGACGGGTACCCTCCTCTCCTCCGGTCTCGTGAACAAGGCCCAGATAGAGCTCGGTGGTGTCGGGAACATTGAGGTCCGCTAGCGGTTGAAAGTATTCGACGTCGTCGCGAGTGCGTGGTACCGGCAGATGGATCCACTCCACCGGGCGGTCAAGGCTCTCGAACACGGTGCCTGCCGCCCAAGCAAGATGGCTGGCGTCGGAAGGCTCCGTAAAGTGCTGGTGACCAGCGTCCCCGTAACAGAAGTGGTAGCCAAGCTCCACCGAATCGGGGATCAGACCCCCTAAGTGCAACACATGCTGGGCGATCTCGGAACGAGTGGCGATGCCGCTCTCCCCCGAGTCGAGGTAGGTCCATATGCCCTCAAGGATCCCAAACTCAATAACGACTTCCCACTGGATCGCCAACGAACCATTCGGGATGTTGTCAACAATGCGGGAGACCTCCTGCTCCATCGCAACCACCCAAGCTTCGAAAACAGCTGGTCGGGAAGCTGGAGCGACGTACATCGTCGTGACGCTGAGTGGCGAGGGCAGGCCCACCATGAAGCGTTGATGGGGGGCGAGGGTCCCTTCCTCGCGTGCACGTTTGAATAGCTCCCACGAAACCAATGCAGCATCCGCGTACCCAAGATCGACTAGGTCAACAGACTGCGCATCATCGGCTATCACAAACTGTTGAAGTTCGCGCCCGAGGTAACTTGAGTCGGGAGTTTGCGCCACGACCTGTGGGCATTGGGCAAGTTTGGCGTGCTGCCAACGGATCCATGCGTCGCGTTCTCCGACTTCTCCGTCAGGCACCCGTCGGAGGTGATCACTTAGGTGGTCATGGACAAGCCGGAATAATTGGTTTGGGCCAGTGACAGGCGCGCTACCCACCAGGTGGGCGCCGACAATTTCAGTCATAACCAGTCAAGATCTCCTTTGGTCTCTACGCGTGAGAACCCATCGCCGGGGATACCTCTTCCCGGCATCCTGTAGCGGCGGCAGAACCCTCACCCTACAAAGACCATATTAAGCGAGGCATTGCTAACACGATACGAACCAGACAATCTCAACTGGCGGCCCGCGTGCGGTGGCGATGGGCCGCGGTTTCACCAACGCCGCAGCTACTTAAGACTCCGCTCAGCGCCCGGGAGGGGAGGTACTTTTCTTTTTCCTATCGCCAAAGAGATCTCGCAAACCGAGAATCAGTCCAACAGTAAGGATTGTTGCCGCGATTTTGCCAAGGCGCTTCAAGGTCCGCTTAGCCGCCATCATTGCCTCACTTCATACGACAGACCGAAGAGCAGTACTTTCTGTCAGACCCGACTGTAGGCGGAAATTTCATCCCATAAACGGCATACCTAAGAGGCGACTCCATCCTTGCTCAGGAGCACTCGTCTCCAATTTTTTTATTTCGCGCATCTCCGTGAATATTGTTTTTGGTTCTTTGAGGAGTTGCTCAGTTTCAGATGCAGCTCAAATACTCCTAGGACACCTTCGAAACACAAATTAGGATCGCTTTATGAGCGACTCCCCTACGAGGGCACCAAATAAAAAGTTAGGAATCGCCCTTCGAATGCGAGTCTTCTCGGGCGACGGGTTCAGCCATGGCTGATTCCGGTAACTCTGAGGGCACTCACCTTGATGCCTTTAACATTTTTGACCCAGAAATACAGCAATGCCCTCACATGTATTACGCCCTAATGCGAGAAGAAACAGCCGCATATGAGACCCAGGCGATGGGCGGCTCGCTCTTTTTAATCACGCGACAAGACGATGTTGTCGAAGCCGCCCTAAACCACGCCCACTTTTCATCGCGATTTGACATCGGGTCTATGGACGGAGACTCCGAATACTCGCGGCGTCTCAAGAAACTTTATGAGGATGAGGGCGGGTATGAGCCAGTAGGAACAATGCTGACTGTCGACCCGCCTGTCCATACGCGCTATCGCCGCTTGGTAGCTCAAGCCTTCACGCCGAGGGCGATCGCCAACATGGAGCCAGTGGTTCGCGAACTCGCTTCAGAGCTAATGGACAACCTCATCGAAACAACGTCAGATGGCGTTTCAGTCGATTTCGTCGAAGCTTTTGCTATACCCCTACCGGTTCGAGTAATAGCAAAAGCACTCAACGTTCCTGACGATCGGCTAGGGGACTTTAAGAGATGGAGCAATGCGTCCGTAGCTGGGATCGGCACAAATATCTCGATCGAAGAACGATTGGAGGCTCAACGCGAGGTGATCGAATTTCAGAAGTATTTCGCGGATCAGCTCGAAGAACGACGCTTCGAACCACAAGATGACATCTTGACAGCGTTGGTGAACGCCACCGTTGAAAAAGACCCTTCCGACGCCGATAGCCAGTTTGAAGGGGTGCCTCTCAACGTCAGCGAAATGTTGAGCATCATCCAACAGTTACTTGTCGCTGGTAATCAGACAACAACTCACTTACTCGGAGAAATGTTTCGCCTGCTTGCCGAAAACCAAACCGAATGGGAATCCCTAAGATCTCACCCGGAGCGCAGCGGCGACGTCGCCGAAGAGGCATTGCGTCTTGCTGCACCTACACAAGGCATGTTCCGTATTGCTACTGAGGACATGACTATGGGCGCGAAGTTCATCCCAGCGGGTTCGCGGATGGTGCTGATGTACGCGGCGGCCAATCGCGATCCGGATGTTTGGACAAACCCTGATGCCTTCCAACCCGGCCGTGAGAACAAGGCGGCCCACCTCAGCTTTGGTCGTGGTCCGCACTTTTGTGTCGGTGCTGGACTCGCGAGACTCGAAACGCGAATTGTGGCTGAAGAGATGAGTCTCAAACTTCAAACTATCGAGGTCACGAACGCCGAACACCTTCGTTATCAACCCAGCTTCGTACTCCGGGGACTCGAGCGCTTAGATGTGACTGTTACCCCCAAGGAGGTGGTGGGTCGTGGTTGAGACCGTGACGGGAACGAACCGATCTAATGGAATCAGTTACACAGAACTTCTTAGCTTGGACTCTCGACCTGTACCCACCTTCTTGAGCGAAGAGTCACCAATGCTGCCCGGTCCCTCGGAGATTCCGGCGTGGGTTTACTATTCGAGAACCTTCCATGACCTTGAGGTCGAAAAACTGTGGTCCAGGGTGTGGCAACTCGCCTGCCACGAAGACGAGTTGCAAGACGTCGGTGATCATGTCGTGTATGACATCACTCATCTGTCCTTCCTGCTTGTACGGACAGGAACTGACCCCGACGACATTCGCGCCTACCGGAACTCGTGCCTCCACCGGGGACGGAAACTTCGAGAAGTCAACGGAAAATGCTTCCCAAACCTTCGCTGCTCATTCCACGGATGGTGCTGGAACCTTGACGGTTCCATAAAGGAAATCCCCAGCCAGTGGGACTTTCCCCACCTAGATCCACAAAATCTAAATCTCCCTGAAGCTCGGCTCGAGAGGTACGGCGGTTTCGTCTTTATCAACCCGGATCCCTCGAGCGAACCGTTGAGTGATTACTTGGGTGACTTTCCCAACCACCAAACAACTCTCCCACTCCACCGTCGATACAAGGCTGTCCACGTCGCGAAAGTCATTGAATGCAACTGGAAGGTATGCCAAGAGGCTTTCATGGAGTCCTACCACGTCATAGCAACCCATCCGACCCTGTTGGAATCAATAGGGGACGCGAACAGCCGCTACGACGTTTACGGCAACTTCTCTCGGGCTATTTCGCCATCAGAGATACCAAGCCCACATCTTGCTGACGTCGTCGATTGGGAACCCGACCCAAATGGACGGCTGTATACAAGATTTCGTCATCCACTTAGCGGACATATATACGAGCGCATCGACGAAGACCTCGTGCGAGTACTCGATGAAGCTGGAAATGAAAGCAAATTCCATTCAGACGGCCAGTGGATCGAGGGTGAATTAACCCACGCCGATCCGCATCTCTGCCTGTGGGTGGGCGGCAAACAGTTACCCGATTTCACAGAAGTACCAACCCCGCCTACTTCTCGCGCCAATCTCGCTGAGCAACGAACTCAACTCGCTGAACGGAAACGGTCAGAATTTCGGCGTCTCCTAGGCGAACAAGCGGAGGTTGTGGACGTAGATGCGATCTGCGACGCTGAAATGATTGATTCGATTTTCTTTTCCGTCTTTCCCAACTGGCACCCGTGGGGCTGCGTCAATCCTATTCAGTACCGTTTCAGACCCCAGGGAGACAACCCAGATCAGTGCATTTTTGAATGCATGTTGTTCTTGCCATCGCCCAACGGAGAAGATAGACCAGCCCCAGCACCCATTCACTGGTTGGAAGCGGATGAAGATTGGACGGAAGCTCCACAATTAGGACTTCTAGCTAAGGTCTTCAATCAGGATTTCCACAATCTCAAAAAGGTTCAGCAGGGATTGAAAAACCTTGCCAGTCAACGAGTTCACCTAGCGGACTATCAAGAAACCAAACTCCGCCATTTCCACGAACTGCTCCAACAACACTTAGAAGTCGACTACAACGACATGCTTAGCGGCGATCAACCTGGGGATTTGTTGCGTTAAGCCCCAAAGAGCCGCTGCACCGAGACTCCGACTCAAGCCCTCAGCTAGGGTCAATTCGGAGCTTAGGTAAAGGGACTGGTAATGACGGATCGTAAATCGTTCTGGGCGTGGTGCATGGAGTCCGAAGAGCCGACTGATGCCGAGAGAGCCCGACTCGCTAAAGAGCTCTCTGAGAAGTACGGAACCGCTATTACGGCGCGCCCTGTTCCCAAAGCCGGAGACGCCGAATTACGGGCATCACGAATCAAGGTTCCCGAGGCCGTAAGCGCCTGGTGTTCTAGTTCGACTCAGGAACGTGTCGCTTACACATACGGGGCCCATTTCACTGAACGAGTCCGGGCATTCAACCTCGAATTTCCTAACCCCCCCGACGTTGTGGCGCACCCACGCAATGAAGACGAAGTCGTCGCGACATTGGATTGGTGTAACGAGAATCAGTATGTGGCGGTCCCTTATGGAGGAGGGTCTTCTGTCGTGTGGGGGTTAAACCCTCCTGAAGACCGCGGCCCGACAGTAGTGATATCGCTGGATGGTCTCGATCAAGTCCTTGAGGTTGACGAAGTATCGCGGGCGGCACGCATTCAGGCCGGAGTGTTTGGACCCCACCTCGAAGATCAGCTACGGCCCCACGGGTACACCCTGCGTCACTTCCCTCAATCATTTCGCTTTTCAACGTTGGGGGGATGGATCGCAACTCGCTCGGGTGGCCACTACGCAACAAATCACACCCATATTGATGAATTTGTCGAGTCGACAAGGATGATCACCCCTGCTGGATGGTGGGAATCGCGGCGTTTACCTGGGTCAGGTGCTGGCCCGAGCCCGGATCGCATGGTCATCGGTTCGGAAGGGATTCTCGGCATCATCACAGAAGCATGGATGCGCATTCAAAAACGGCCGTCATTTAGAGCGACAGCGGGAATTTTGTTCCCCTCCTGGGAAGCCGGATATGAAGCGGTTAGGAACATTGTCCAGGCAAAGCTGTGGCCAGCGAACCTGCGTATCCTCGATCCCGCGGAAGCTCAAAGAGCGGCGGGTCTTGACGGAACTAGCTCGTTGGTGATCGTTGCTTTCGAAAGCGCTGAACTCAGTCAGCGCCACAACATCGCGCAAGCCGTCGAAATCGCCCGTGACGCGGGTGGAGTTATAGCAGACGACGAAATTCAGATCGATGACGGAACTGGAAATCCAACCGGCCGAGCGGGAGCGGTTGGCGCCTGGCGAGATGCCTTTATCGGTGTCGGTAACGGCGTGGAGACCTCGCTGGGGGTCGTTGCAGATACCTTTGAGACGGCCATCACTTGGGATCAATGGCCTGAATTCGATCACGCCGTCAGAGCGGCAGTTGGTGACGCTCTGAAAGCGACATTTGGCGAACACCACTCACTGTCCTGTCGCTTCACTCACGTATACCCCGATGGGCCGGCACCGTATTACAGCTGGTCGGGTATGGGTTCCCAGGGGGCCGAGATCAAGCAATGGCAGACAATCAAAGATGCGGCGAATGAGGCCTTAGTCGCCAATGGGGGAACATCGACTCATCACCACGCCGTCGGCAGAATGCATCGACCTAACGCCTACGATGTTCAACGTCCCGAGTTGTTCGCTCAATCTTTAAGAGCGGTAAAAAAACATCTCGACCCCAACGGCATTCTCAACCCCGGCGTTCTGATTGATCCATAGCGGGACGAATCGAAAATTGAGGCTGACGAAATTCGTCTTCGGGCAACCAACAATTGGTGGGCGCTAGTGTCCCACCATGACTGTGACATTAGTTACTGGCGCAAACTCGGGCCTCGGACGCGCAACCGCCTTATTGCTTGCACAAAAAGGGCACAAGGTTTATGCCGGAATGCGCGACCTTCAAAAAGGCTCGAAACTATTAGAACTGGCCAAGGACTACGACCTCTCCGCTATCGAGATAGACGTCAGCGATGATGAATCTGTTCTTGCGTGCGCCAAAGAGATTGATGGACACGGCGATCGCGTTGATGTTCTCGTCAATAATGCGGGTGTCGCTTTAAATTCAGTTACCGAAGATATCGATATCGAAAAGGCCAAAGAGGTTATGGATGTCAATGTCTGGGGTCCCGTTCGGTGTGTGAAAGCTTTTGTTCCAGGTATGCGGGAGCGCGGTAGCGGTCACGTTTTTCAGGTTTCTTCCATTGCCGGGCTTATAGGTCACATTGGACAAACTGTTTATGTGGGGTCAAAATTCGCTTTGGAGGGAATGAGTGAGGCGCTAGCTCAGGAACTCATTGGTTTCGGAGTTCGAGTACACATTGTCGAACCCGGAGTAACGCGCACGGCAATCTTGCCCAAGAACGAAGGCAACCCTCAACCGACCGCTTACCAAGACCATTACGACAGAATGTTTCAGTTCTACAGTGCGGGTATAGCGGCATCGGTGCAAGCGGAGTCAGTAGCGGAAACCATTTATGGGGCATTGACAAGCTCGGAATACCGTTTGCGTTATGTGTGTGGGTGGGGCGGCGAAGAAATCGCTAACGGACGGAAATTGATGAGCGACGAAGACTTTGTCGGCATGGGATCGTTGGTTTCATCGGCGGAGGAATATGGCCATGCTTTCTCTGATCTATTTAGCCTCGAGATTTGAAAGAACTAGGGCTCGATAATTTGCGTCAATCTTGCATGCT
Source organism: Candidatus Neomicrothrix sp. UBA2110 (assembly GCA_002331465.1). Lineage (GTDB taxonomy): Bacteria > Actinomycetota > Acidimicrobiia > Acidimicrobiales > Poriferisodalaceae > UBA2110. Next base: position 13,480 of record DCYM01000131.1, read on the forward strand.
AATGGCACCCATTACATCTTGGTCACCGTCGGTAGGGGCTGCCACTTCGACGATGCGTTCATCCACATCATCGAATTCGAGGCGCAGCGCTCGACACATCGTCGCGTGGAGTTGGTACATGGCCACCGCGTAGGTGAGTTCAATCACCGCTGTTTCACTGAGTTCTTCTCGGAGCGCTTTGTAAGTGTCGTCCTGCACTCGTCCGCCAGCTAGTACCAGGTCATCGGTATACGCCAGAACCGCTCTTTCCCCAGGCGTGTAGAC
>DCYM01000151.1 GCA_002331465.1 Candidatus Neomicrothrix sp. UBA2110
GGACTTCACAAAGATTTTTTATGGCAGGACTGGCAAGACGCGTTGGCTGGTTACGGCCTCGAAGATTGCCGCTGGACCCCTTGCTACGACTGCGGGGCCTGCACTGAATATGGGATCGAACACGTGGTTGCGTCGCCCGCTCCTCCTAACGGAGGCAGCCAGGGCACCGGCCAGGACCTAGCAACTGGGCATCTAGTGCCAGTTGAGCTCCGCCCAAGGGCGAGCATAGGACGTACATGATGTCGTGTGCCTCCGATGGTCAACGTGTCGCTCCCACCCCAACGGGTGGGGGACGCCGGTGCGACTGAGACTTAGATTTTCCAAAATTGGGAAGGTTCGCTTCGTAGGTCATCGCGATGTGGCCCGGATTATCGAACGGGCTTTACGACGTTGCGGTGTCCCTGTTACCTACAGCCAAGGGTTCTCCCCCCGCGTACGTTTGAGTTTTGGTTTAGCCCTTCCGACTTGCTACGAGTCTGACGCCGAGTACCTAGACATACCCCTAGACCCCGAATCGATTGTCGACGGTGATGTTGTATGCACAGGGTGGGGCGAAGGAAATACCTATAGCACCGAACAGCTACGAACGACTCTGAACGAAGCTTTGCCAAAAGGTTTTGAAGTCATGGCTCTTGTACTAGAGCCCAAAGGTGGCCCGTCGTTGCAAGAATCAGTTGTCAGCTGTACCTGGCGTTTCGATATGCGGGGCGCTGAGACCGACTCCGTTGAAAAGGCCATCGCAGCTGCTCTGCAAAGCTCGACGATAGAAGCCGAACGAAAAAAGAAAAATGAGACGTTGCGCGAAAATATTCGTGACGGCGTGTACGACCTTCGAATAGATGGCACATCAGAACTCGGTCCAATGGTTGTGGCTGAGCTCGCAGCAAAACCACGAGTCATACGACCGAGCGAACTCGTAGAAATATTAGTGCCAGGTGCCGAACTTGGAGTCGCCAGGCGCACTCACCAATGGATCGAACGCGAGGGCGAGCGGTGTGAACCGCTAACGCCAACAAACTCGCGAACAATTAAGGACCTTACATAATGGACAACAACGAACCCGATAACGGGCCAACAGAACGAAATGACATGAGCACTACAAGACGACGCAGAACTATCGGTGGCGAAGCGGGGTCCCAAGAGGACCCCAGTTTAAAAGACGGAGATGACCTCAAACCAACTGAGACCTCACCTCGGAGTCGAACTCGCACACTCGCAAATCAGCCATCATCTGAAAATAGATCGAAACCAGAGCGCCAACAACGAACTCGAGCACGGTCGTTAAAGAGCACGACTTCAGCGGATTCAACAGCTAAACGCCCCGAGCCCTCCGAATCTCCCACTGCTCAAAAACCGCGGGTTGGTGACACCCGAAGGCCGTCAGGCAACGGTGCGGAACCGCCAACGATGCGCGAATCGGAAGCAGCGAAACCGCCTCGAAAAAAACGTCGCCGAGGAGGGAAAGGGCGAGGGAAAAACCATGCGCACCCTCAACGGCAACAAAAAGGTGAACGTGATACGACGCCTGTCGAAGCGATCATTGACGACACGCCTATCGCCCTCGACGAACACCAACTTGAACGACGTCGCGGGAAAGAACGCAAAGGCCGACCAGTAGGCCGTTACCAAATGTTGGTGCACGTCCATGAAGGAGTTACCCATCTAGCGGTACTTGAGGGTCGGTCGCTCATCGAGCACTACGTCAGCCGCCCAGCGGACGACGTAAGCGAAATTCATGGGAATATTTACTTAGGGCGAGTCCAAAACGTTTTACCCGGTATGGAGGCTGCCTTCGTTGACATTGGCACACCTAAAAATGCTGTCCTGTATCGGGGCGACGTCACCTACGACGTTGATGACATAGATGGCGACAAATCTCAAGCTCCGGCACCAAAGCCCAAGAAACCGAGGCCGCGTATCGGTCGCCGAAAAGACGAACCACGGATTGAAGATCTGTTGACCGCGCGTCAGAGCATTCTGTGTCAAGTAACCAAAAACCCGATTGCTCACAAAGGTGCGCGGCTTTCGACCGAAATTAGCCTTCCGGGACGTTTTGTGGTCCTGGTCCCAAATAGTGACACCTATGGCATCTCGAAGCGGCTCGGTGATAAAGAACGCCGGCGACTTCGTAGCATTCTCGACAAAGTGAAACCTGCCCAGCACGGTGTCATCGTTCGCACCGCAGCTCAAGACGTCACAGCAGAAGAAATTGAACGCGATGTTCGAAGGCTTTTGGATCAATGGGAAAAGGTAAGTGACCTTGCGGGCAAGGCCAAAGGCGCAACACTCCTGTTCCGCGAACCTGAACTCGCGGTACGAGTCGTTCGAGAGGAATTCAATAGAGATTATCGCGGTGTGGTAATCGACGACCCAGCCCTGTTCCAGCAGGTGAAGGGCTATATGGAGACCATCGCTCCAGCCCTTGCCGATCGAATTGAATTCCATGACCCATCCAAAGAGTCGCTGTCCGTCTTCGAGCGATATCACGTCTCAGAACAGCTTCGGAAGGCCGTAGACCGAAAAGTTTGGCTGCCCTCGGGTGGTTCTCTTGTGATTGACCACACTGAGGCGCTCACCGTTATTGATGTCAACACTGGCAAGAACGTCGGTAAATCAAACCTCGAAGAAACGGTGTTCCGTAACAACCTTGAAGCTGCAGAAGAAATAGCTAAGCAATTACGACTGCGCGACATTGGCGGAATCATCGTCATCGACTTCATAGACATGGAGATAAAGAAAAACCGTGATCAAGTGGTCCAAACTTTCGAAACAGCACTAGCTCGCGATAAGACACGAACTCAGGTATCTGGCGTTTCCGATCTCGGTCTCGTCGAGATGACTCGCCGACGAATCGGAGAGGGACTTTTAGAATCGGTGAGCAATACCTGTGAACATTGCGAAGGAAGAGGTCTCGAACTGCACCAGGCAGTTCTTAAGATGTAAACCAAACGGTTGGCTAGGTTGGGTCACTCACCACATCCGGTAGCATGAAAAGCCTTATGTACGCAGTTATCGCCACGGGCGGCAAGCAAGAAAAAGTTGAGACCGGGCAAGTTCTTAATGTGGAGTTGCTCAAGGCTGACGAAGGTTCAGAGGTAATGTTCGACCCCATACTGTTGGTGGACGATGGCGCGGTGATGGCAACCGCTGACGAGCTATCAGGGTCTACTGTTACTGCCCGCGTCGTTGGAGAGATCAAAGGCGAAAAAATTCGCGGTTTCATCTATAAAAACAAAACCAACAATCACCGCCGATGGGGACACCGACAGCGCTACACGACCATCGAAATTACGAACATCGCGAGAGGCTGACATGTCGAAGACCAAAGGTGGAGGCTCAACTAGGAACGGTCGCGATTCCAACTCGCAGCGCCTTGGTGTGAAAGTTTTCGCAGGTCAAGTCGTCAGCGCTGGTGGCATCATTATCCGCCAACGGGGAACCAAGTTTCACCCGGGCCGTAATGTAGGAATAGGGAAAGACCACACCCTTTTCGCCACGTGTGATGGTTTCGTGAAATTTGGGTATCGCAAGGGTCGCAAACTCATCGACGTCGTAACCAGCTGACTCCCACCTGCCTGGGTTGGTCTCTGACGGCTACATAAGTTCGTCAAGAAGACTTATATCTGTTCGAGCCAACGCGCTCCCTGCCCCTATCCTCAATCTCCATGACGGGTTTCGTCGATGAGTGCAACCTTCACGCGAAAGGTGGAGACGGAGGCGCAGGCTGTGTGTCTTTCCGTCGTGAAGCTCATGTCGCGCGCGGAGGCCCAGATGGTGGAGACGGAGGAACAGGCGGAGATGTCTGGGTAGTCGCCGACCGCAACGTCTCCTCGCTTCTGGCCTTTCAGGATTTCCCTTTCCGTCGCGGCGACGACGGCACCCACGGCCAAGGGAAAAAGAAACATGGGAAAAACGGTGAAGATCTAGTGGTGAAGGTCCCTGAGGGAACCATCGTCCGCGACTTTGACGGCGAAATTTTGGCTGATCTTGTGGGTGCAGGCGACCGCTGGTTAGCCGCTGCTGGAGGTCGAGGCGGTCGCGGTAATTCCAGATTCCTTTCGAACAAACGAAGAGCACCCGCCTTCGCTGAACAGGCAGAAATCGGAGAAGAACGGTGGCTCCGGTTAGAGCTCAAGCTGATGGCGGACGTGGCGCTTGTCGGGTTCCCGAACGCCGGAAAGAGCACCCTAATTTCGAGAGTGTCAGCGGCCAAACCCAAGGTCGCTTCTTATCCCTTTACCACTCTCTCCCCACATTTAGGGGTAGTACGACTCGATAGTGACTTCGAAATGGTGATAGCTGACATTCCCGGCTTGATCGAGGGCGCAGCGACAGGAAAAGGATTAGGTCATCAGTTTTTACGCCACGTTGACCGTGCCAGAGTGCTACTCATACTCGTTGACCTCGCTGAGGTGGAAGGTCGAACCCCAGAAACGCAAGAAGAAATTCTGATACGAGAACTCACCGAGTACGACGCGAACCTGTCGAATCGCCCTCGCATGGTCGTTGGAACCAAGTCAGACGTCGCGAGCCTCGCCTGGTCAGGCTCAACTATCTCGTCTGTCACCGGGCAAGGAGTCGACGCACTCATTGGGCAGCTCCGCCAACTTGTCGAAAAAGCGCGAACGAGTGATGACCAACCCACGCAATATGTTGTTCACCGGCCGGCTCTTGAAGGAATCGAAGTAGTTCGACACGACAACGGAAGCTTCGAAGTTCTCGGTAGACAGGCCCTAAGAGCTGTAGCTCTTTCGGATCTCACCAACGTTGACGCAATGAGCCACGCTCAAGAGCGTCTCACCCAACTACGTGTTCCCCGAGCGTTGGCTCGAGCGGGCGCAGTAGAAGGAGATGTCGTCATTATCGGAACGTTCCAATTCGAATACGAGCCCGACGGTTAACTGGTGGAATAGGGCTAGGAAGGTACACATGCGCGTTATCGTCAAGATTGGGACATCATCGCTGACCACGGAAAGCGGCGAAGTTAAATTATCCTCACTCTCCAAACTGGTGAATGAGGTCGTTGACGCGCGTCACGCAGGCCACGAAGTCGTCGTCGTGACCTCAGGCGCAATCACTGCCGGTGTTCAACGGCTCGGCATAGAGCGACCCGACGAGCCTGAACTCTTACAAGCGATTTCCGCTGTAGGCCAAATCGACCTTATGCGCGCCTACGGCGACTCTTTCAATTCTCACGGAGTTGCGACCGGTCAGGTGCTCCTAGCACCGCATGATTTTCGAGACCGCAATCAGTACCTGCATGCAAAAACCACTTTCGAGCATTTGTTGAATCTGAACGTTGTGCCGGTGGTGAATGAAAACGATGCCGTTGCTGATGACGCGATCAGATACGGAGACAACGATCGAATCGCTGCCTTAGTAGCTAATTTGTTGCGGGCGGACTTGTTAGTGCTGCTTACCGACACGCCCGGCGTACTTACTGCCGATCCTCGAGCCCAACCTAATGCGACCCTCATTGAGGAAATCGCCGCAACTGACCAATCTATTGAAGACGTCGCAGGAAATGCCGGTGTTCGAGGGAGCGGCGGTATGGCATCGAAACTCGCGGCGGCGAAGATGGCGTCTTGGAGTGGTGTCAGGACAGTGATCGCCGCCGCTGATCGACAAGACGTCCTGGCGGACGCAATTTCGGCGGTTCCAGGAATCGGAACTTCAGTCCCTGCACGAGATGCCCACGTAGCTGCGAGAAAGTTGTGGATCGGATTTGCCGTCTCATCACATGGTCAAATAGTCGTAGACGACGGAGCGGCGAAAGCCCTCTCAAGCGATGGTGGGTCCCTATTGATCGCTGGAATCGTCGGAGTTGAAGGTGGCTTCGGGCCTGGAGATGCAGTCGAAATTGTTGATTGCTCTGGGACAACGTTCGCCAAAGGGCTGATTTCTTTAGATAGCGACGTTGTCGACCAATGGAAAGGAAGTCGAACAGAAGACCTTCCCTCGGCTATGTCACCCGTAGCGGTCCACAGAGACGACCTAGTTGTACTTAATTCGCCAGAGTGACAGAGGAGCACCAGGAACGGGGCTATTGGCAGATAGGGCGATAGTCTGCGGAAGTGCCGAAAAGCGACTTAGCGAGCGATATCTCTCCGATGAAGCAACTCGGAGTTCGCGTTGCTGCTGCGTCTAAGAGCATCGCTACGGCCTCAACATCTGAGAAAAACGAAGCCCTCCGAACCGCAGCTGACTGCCTCGCGGCATCGACACTTGAAATCTTGAACGCCAACGCCTCAGACGTGAGCCGCGCTGAGGATTCTGGCACCCCCGACGCGATCATCGACAGGCTCCGACTCGACCCCGCCCGAGTGGATGCAATGGCTAACGGTCTTCGCCAAGTGATAGACCTACCCGACCCTGTGGGGAAGGTCGTCGAGAAATGGACACGACCCAACGGGCTGGAAATCAAGAAAGTTCAGGTCCCTCTCGGAGTCGTGGCGATTATCTACGAAAACCGTCCAAATGTGACGAGTGACGCATTTGGTCTGTGTCTTAAATCAGGAAACGCCGCCTTTCTACGCGGTTCTTCGGGGGCTATCGACTCCAATATCGCGATTACTCGGGCTTTACGAGAAGGAATCGGGAAAGCAGGTCTTGCAGAAGACGCGCTTGTGTTAGTGACTGATACCTCTCATGAGGCGGCGGTTGAATTCATGCAGTTGCGCGAATACATCGACTGCTTAATCCCACGCGGCGGCCCGTCTCTCATCAAATCAATCGTCGAAAATGCCAAAGTCCCCTACGTGATTGATGGCGATGGCAACTGCCACATCTATGTTGACCGCGCAGCAAATCTTCAATTAGCTAACGACATCGTCGTAAATGCCAAAATGCAGCGCCCCTCGGTGTGCAACGCGGCGGAGTCGCTCGTGGTCCACACCGACATAGCTGAACGGTTTCTCCCTCAAATAGCGGCAGCCCTTCAGGGTGTCGAACTTGTTGGAGACAAAACGGCCCGAGCAATTGTGCCGTCGATTGGCCCGGCGACAACGGAGGATTGGTCTACCGAATATCTTGACCTGAAAATGAGTGTGCGAGTCGTCGACACTCTTGATCAAGCCATACACCATGTCTGTGAGAACAGCACAGGTCACAGCGAAGCCATCATTACCGACGACGAAGATGCCGCGGATGAGTTTGCGCGACGAGTCGACGCAGCCGCGGTACTCATCAACACTTCGACTAGGTTTGTCGATGGCGAAGAGTTCGGATTTGGTGCCGAAATCGGCATTAGCACCCAAAAGCTGCACGCACGAGGCCCTATGGGTCTTCAGCAGTTAACAACCACTAAATACATCGTGAACGGACAGGGTCAAACACGTGGATGACCTAAGGTCCGGCACCTGACAAGGAGACACCTAAATGGGCGACACAATGTTCGGGGATCTCGCGTCCACCCGAGACGGGCTGAGAGATGTTGGATACCTAGCTGACGATGGCATTGCTAGCGTCGTGTACCTAGCTGAAAAACTTGGCAAGCCAGTGCTTGTCGAGGGTCCTGCAGGAACTGGCAAGACTGAATTAGCCAAAGCAGTCGCTGGCATGACCGATGCTCGTCTGATACGGCTGCAGTGCTACGAAGGCCTAGACGAAGCTAAGGCGCTGTATGAGTGGAACTACAAGAAGCAATTGCTTCGTATTCAAGCCGATCGGGGTTCTGATGCGAATAATGAAGAGTGGGTGGATATTCAGGACGACATTTTTAACGATGAGTTCTTGTTAACTCGACCGCTGTTAGAAGCCATCACTGCGGAAGAGAAAGTTGTTTTACTCATCGATGAGGTCGATCGAGTGGAAGTCGAAACTGAAGCCCTGCTGCTGGAAATTTTGTCCGAGTACCAAGTTTCTATTCCTGAACTGGGCACAATCGAAGCTACACAGATTCCCCTCGTCTTCCTTACCTCTAACAACACTCGGGAACTTTCTGAGGCACTCAAGCGGCGCTGCTTGTTCCTGCACATCGACTACCCGCAGTTGGAACGCGAGAAAGAGATTGTTCTCAGAAAAGTTGAGGGTATTAGCGATAATTTGGCGGAACAGATCGCCAGAATTGTTCGGTCGATTCGACAGATAGAACTGAAGAAAAGCCCGTCGGTTTCAGAAACCCTGGACTGGGCTCGCACCTTGGTGCTCTTAGGGGTCGAAAGCATCGACGTGGAACTAGCCAAAGAATCGCTGCACATTCTTCTCAAATATCAGTCTGATATTGAGAAGACGGCCAAGGAATTGACAGTCGAGGCCTAAGACAATGCTTGATCTCCTGAGTGGGTTTGTCGTCCAGTTACGTAACGCCGGACTTCCCGTCTCTTTGACCGAAAACCTTGATGCAATGGAGGCTGTTAAACACATCCCCGTTGAAGATCGGGAGGCGTTTAAATACGCCCTCGCGGCGACATTGGTCAAAAACGAGCAGCACTGGAAGGCTTTTGAAACCGTATTCGAGGTCTACTTCTCTCTTCGGGGACCTGAGTACAACGTTTTCGACGAAGACGGCGAAATTGACGAAGATTCGCTAGAAGAGTGGATGTCTCAACAAATGCAAGGCATGGGTGGCCAAGGGTCAGCGGAGGACATGAGTCCTGAAGAAATCGCTGAGATGCTCTTCAGAGCGCTTATGAACGCAGACGAGGCCATGATGGCGGCGATGGCGCGGGCAGCCGTGACGCAATTTGCTGGAATGGAACCGGGACGACCCGTCGGAGGCACGTACTACCTCTACCGAACGCTCCGCAACCTCGATCTAGACGGCATGCTCGACCGGCTGATGGAAGAAGCGCAGGAAAGATCTCAAGACGACATGACGCCGCTCCAAGAACGTCTTGAACGTGAGGAGTACGAGAACAGAATCGAAGATCTAAAACGAGAGATCGAGGCTGAGATTCGCCGAAGATTAGTAGCTGATCGCGGTGTTGAAGCCATGGCAAAAACTCTTCGGAAGCCACTCCCTGAAGATGTCGACTTTATGCATGCCTCTCGAGAAGAGATGGTCAGCATACGAAAAGCTATCCAGCCCCTGACCCGAAAACTGGCAGCTCGACTCGCGCGAAAACGCAAGCACAAGCGACGCGGCCCGCTCGATTTTCGGGCCACCGTTCGTCAGTCCCTCAGCTATGGGGGAGTGCCCGCAGAGCCTCGTTTCCGTAACCCTCGGCCCAATAAACCCGAACTTGTTGTTGTCGCTGACATCTCAGGATCGGTAGCCGCTTTTGCTCGCTTCACGTTGCATCTCGTGTACGCCTTACAGAACCAATTTAGCAAAGTGCGTTCATTTGTGTTCATCGATGGAATTGACGAAGTGACACACCTGTTCCAGAACGAAGAAGACATCACTAATGCCGTCCACCGCGTAAACACTGAGGCTGATGTGGTGTGGGTTGACGGTCACTCCGACTACGGCCACGCGTTTGGAGTGTTTTGGGAGAAATATGGATCGGAGATCAACTCAAAATCAACGGTGATGTTCCTCGGCGACGCGCGAAATAACTATCACTCAACCAACGCTTGGGTAGTTAAGGAAACAGCGAAGAAAGCGAGATCGGTTTTCTGGCTCAACCCAGAACCGAAGTCGTATTGGGACACTGGCGATTCGGTGATTACCGAATACGCGACCCATGCTGACGGAGTGTTCGAGTGCCGAAACTTGCGCCAACTAGAAGGTTTTGTAGATCACTTGGCGTAGCGGTAACTGCCGATACGAATGATTAACGGAAGTCAGCCAAAAGTTCGGCTACATGGAACGCCAAATCGAGCGATTGGCGTCCGTTGAGGCGGGGATCACAGATAGTTTCATAGCGGTCACCAAGGCTTTCCGCAGACAACGCGTCGCCACCACCCACGCATTCGGTGACTGCATCGCCAGTCAACTCGCAATGGACCCCTCCGGGCCAGGTGTCCTCCGCTTTATGTACATTAAAATATTCGCGGACCTCGTCCATTATGACGTCGAAAGCTCTTGTTTTGAAGCCCATTTCGGTTTCGTAGGTGTTGCCGTGCATCGGGTCGCATTGCCAAACAACGGGATGGCCCGCGTCAGTTACCGTTCGCAAAATGTTTGGCAACACATCGCCGACTTTGTCGGCCCCCATACGACTAATGAGAGTTAGCCGGCCAGGAATTTGATCTGGGTTCAGTGCATTACATAGCGCGAGCGCGTCACTAGGTGAGGTTGAGGGCCCAATTTTGCAACCAATCGGGTTGTGTACCCCTCGGAGAAACTCGATGTGCGCTCCGTCAAGTTCACGAGTTCGTTCGCCGATCCACAACATATGAGCGGAGCAGTCATACCAATCTCCTGTGATGCTGTCCTG
>DCYM01000088.1 GCA_002331465.1 Candidatus Neomicrothrix sp. UBA2110
GGAGCTCGAAACGGGTCCCTGACATTGTTTGTCGGCGGAGAAGAAACAGTCGTTGAGCGAGTCATACCAGTACTCGAGAACCTTGGACTGGTGATACCGACGGGAAAGTTAGGTTCAGGCAATGTCGTGAAATTGGTCACAAACCAACTCTGGTTTGTTCACGCCGCTGCACTGGGAGAAGGCTTCGCCCTGGGCATGGCGAATGGTGTCAGCCTCGAAACCCTTTGGTACGCGATCAAAGAATCGGTCGCCGACTCCTTTGTCGCCCGTCATGACGCCCCATCAATTTTTGCCGGGCATTATGACCCTAGTTTTCCCCTCGATCTATGCATGAAAGATCTCAAGCTCATTAACGAATTGTCGAAAGTAGTACGTACAGAACTGCCGTTAACTGAAACCGCGTCAGAGATGTTCAGTCAGGCAGCCGATCGATACGGTCACGGTGCCGGAGAATTACACGTAGCAAGAAAGATCGAAGATGACGCCCAGTTGTCATTTCGTATGGAAGGCGACTGGACGCCGCCCTGGGAACAATGAGGTGACTTCGACGGCAAGTAGTCATCCGTTAGGTGACCTGATCGATTTAGTGAAATATCCGCTCAATCATCCTGAAAGCCGCGATTACTGGGCCTCCGTGATGGCTGCCCGGAATCAGCTCGGAGTTGACGGGTGCGCTGTAATCAATGACTTCGTTCGCCCTCAGGGGGTTACGGCACTGAATCAGGAGATTGTTTCGCAAAAACACACGACCCACTTCTCGAATCAGGCAATGAACCCTTATTTCCACTTTGAACACAACCCCCACTTTTCTGATGACCACCCGATGAACACGTTTCTTGAACGTTCAAGTGGTTTCATTCCTGGTGATAGCTGGGATCCCTATGGCCCGATGAGTCAGATTTTTCGGGCCCCAGAAATGGTCGCATTCGTGGCTGCGTGTCTAGAGATTTCCGAACTCCACTGTTATGCCGATCCTCTCGCGGGATTGACATCAAATATTTTGGATCCGGGGCAACTTTTTACCTGGCACTTCGACACCAACGACTTCGCTGTCACGGTCTTGGTGCAACAAGCCGACAGCGGTGGTCTGTTTGAATATGCGCCCCAAATTAGAAGCGCTAAAACTGAAGGATTTGACCGCATCAGCAAAATCCTCGACGGCGGTCGCCACGAAGTAAAGACCCTCGACTTGCGACCAGGTGACCTGCAAATTTTCCAGGGGCGGCACTCTTTGCATCGGGTCAGTCGAGTATCAGCCGAGAGTTGTTCCCGGCACGCCGCTATCTACGCGTACACCGAAAAACCCGGCGTCATTGGTCGGGTCGAACGAACAACCCAGCTTTTCGGTCGGGTTCTTCCCGAGCATCTTGAAGCTGAACGCGAACGCGTTCGCAGCGACAAGCTGGTCGACTAACCGATGCGCTGAAGACACCAAAGCGACAGCTTCATCAGTCGGCCGCCGTTACGATTGATTGATGACCGGATCTACACCCACCCTCCTGCTGCTCCATGGCCTCGGCGCCACGGCACAAGTGTGGGATCCACTCATCGCGACAGCGAAATGGGCAGGACGAGTTCTTGCGCCTGATTTGCGCGGCCACGGATCTGCCGGCTGGGCCGAAAGCTACTCGTTCGGTGGAATGGCCTCAGACGTGGCGGAACTTTTAGAAGTTGATGAAACCTATGTGGTACTCGGACATTCGATGGGCGGCGGGGTGGGAGCAGCTCTCGCGACTGGTTTGTTCGGCCATCCACCCCGAGCGGTAGGGACTATTGGGGTAAAGATCGTTTGGTCTGACGAAGAGTTGGAGAAACTGCCTGACATTGCAGCAAAGCCACCGAGGTTCTTCAAAGATCGGGAAGAAGCTGCCGATTGGTTCCTGAAACTATCGGGGCTCTTTGGGGTAGTGGCTTCTGATAATCCCCTCACGGAACGGGGGGTGATTCACACTTCCGATGGTTGGAGGGCGAGCCAAGATCCGCGGAGCGTTCTGGTCGGCGCAGGTGCACCATCTTTTACCAAGATGTTTGAGGGTTTGTTGGCGCCGACGTTTATGTCGCTAGGGGAACATGACCCACTGGTTTCGCCAGCAGATCATCAAAATATGCCTACCGATCCTCCTCATGTATTTTCGGGATTGGGACACAACGCCATGGTTGAAGACCCAGCAACAGTGTGGTCATGGTTTTTTCAATCGGCTTCGCTCACCTGAATTCGAACCCGAAATCGCTAACGCGACTACCGCGAATGTGACAACCATCAACGCAGTGTGCACCGCTTTGAATTCAAAAGACCAGTTACTGTCGATCAAAATGCCAGTTCCGCGGACTAGCCAAAAGCCAATGGACCAAGTTGCCAACCATTTGAGCTGCTGAGTTCCTTGGTGGCCTGAAATCAACTGACCCAGGACCGCGGCAGCGAGCCCTAGAAAGATTCCCGCGGCCCCCAGTCTCCATGCAACGCCAGCGACTTCAAGATCTTGATTTGTCAATACATTGCGGACGCGAGAAATCCAAACAAGAAAAGTCCACGTCAGAAGCGGAGCGATCCGCCATTTGCTTGCTCTCACCCATCCTCAAGAGGCAACTCGCCCGCTATACGAATGAGTTCTCCACCATCAATGTTGAGAATATTGCCTGTCACCCAAGATGCAGCCGCGGACAGGTAAAGAGCGGCTTCGCCTATGTCTTCGGGCTCTCCAAGGCGTTGGAGCGGCAACATGTCGGAAATCATTTGTCCCCGAGGTCCGTCCCACAACACCTTCGCGAAGTCGGTGCGAATCAAACCTGGCGCAATGCAATTCACTCGAACCATGGGGCCTAATTCCGCCGCTAATTGTCGCGTCATGTGCATTAAGGCGTCTTTAAACATGCAATAAACACCTAACGCTTCGCTCGTGGTGTGACCTCCCACGGACGCTATGTTGATAACTGATCCGCCGTGCTCTTGCATCCACTTCTGCCACGCCGTTTGGGTCCACTGCATCGGGGCTCGGAGGTTTACTTCGTAGGTCTTATCTAGCCGCGGGAGGTCACAGTCGATCATCGGTCCTGCCCACGGATTTGTTGCAGCATTATTCACGAGGATGTCAACCGCGCCGAATCGTTCGATTGTCGCGTCGATGACTCGCTCAGCTTCCTCAAGGTGGCCGATATGAGATGCTATGTAGTCGCTGTCGCCACCGATGTCGGCCAGAGCGGCTTCGCATTTCTCTGCCTTACGACTGGTGATCATTACCTGCGCTCCCGCTGCAGCAAAAGTGGTCGCAATTCCTTTCCCAATGCCAGCCGAGCCCCCTGTTATAAGCGCTGTTTTTCCGTCAAGTCGTAAATCCATGTTGACTTTTCCCTTCGTAGTCCAGTTCAGTTTTTTCCGATTTCATTCCAAGGCCCACTATCAGCTCGCGGCTCGCGAGGGAGCCCCAAGACTCGATCACCAACAATGTTGCGTTGTACCTCTGATGTGCCCGCATAGATAGTGCCCGGGCGAGCCCCAAGCATGGTCTGCACCCAAGCCAGCGTCGAAAATTCGGCGCCAATGGCGTCAGTCTGAATTCCGTGAGCTGCCGGGTGACCACTAGGTGTCATGGCCTCCGCTCCAAGTATGTGCATTGTCTTTTCGGTAAACCACGTGTGGTATTCACTCCAAATAAGTTTATGGAGCGACGATTCTGGTCCTGGAGTGTTACCGGCGAGAACTGACGTGACTTGTCGTTGCCCCATCCATTTCATAATTTCTACTGTGCTGTGTGCGCGTGCAAGGTCTTGCCGCATCAGAGGATCACTGGTGAGTCCACGTTGTTGCGCGACAGCCGACACTCTGTCGAACTCATCTCTAAATCGAACAGCGTCAGTTGTCGCGCCGTGACCTCGCTCAAATCCTAGAAGTACGTTTGCCACTCGCCAGCCGTCATTTACGTCACCAACCACGTTTTCTTTAGGGGCCTTTGCATCGCTGAAAAACACTTCGTTGAAGTCATGTCGGTTACTGATGTTGATAATGGGTCGGCATTCGACACCTTCTTGTTGCATGGGAACGAGAAGGAAGGAAATGCCTTTGTGTTTTGGCGCCTCTGGAGCGGTTCGACACAACACAAAAATCCAGTTGGCCGTGTGGCCACTTGATGTCCAAACTTTTTGGCCGTTAATCACCCACTCGTCACCATCAAGGACAGCACGAGTACCAAGATTCGCCAAGTCTGATCCACTGTTCGGTTCGCTATATCCCTGACACCATCGATCTTCACCGCTAATGATCCGCGGGAGGAACTTACGTTTTTGTTCTTCGCTTCCACACTGAATAATTGCGTTTCCTACCATCGTGATAGAAAAGCCATCGTTTTGGTTGCCTTCGGGTACTCCAGCTTTCGCGAATTCCTCAGCAAGGACAATCCGTTCGATTTCGCTGAGGCCTGCTCCTCCGTATTCTTCGGGCCAGGACACCGCAAGCAGGCGATTCTCCGCCAGGAGGGCTCGCCATTCCTCGACGAAACGATCTTGAGAAAGTTCGTCGAGGCCCCCAAGACCGTTCCAGTTACTTGGTAGATGCTCACCCAAAAAGCCTTGAATTTTCTGACGATATGTTTCGGCCTCATGGTTGTAAGTCGGATGCATGTGTTTCCCTAATTAGCAGACACCATTAGTGAATCATGGCAGAACCCCTCCGCGCTTACCCAAAGAGGCAAAGGACGCTTTCGAGAGCTACGGCCGGTAACTGAATGACGACGGACCCAACGTGAGGGCACGTTGCGCCAGTTCGACCCATTCACACAAAAGCGGTCGTGTGTCGCGCGGATCGATGATTTCTTCTATCTCGAAGAACTCCGCTGCACGATGTGGCGATCTAACCCGGTTGAGCCTGTCTCTAATTTCCTCGAGAAGGCTTTCCGGGTCGTCGGAATCAGCCAGATCTTGTTTGTAGGCAACCTCGATTCCTCCTTCAATTGGGAGGGAGCCCCAATCACCAGATGGCCAGGCATAACGAAGACTCCGATACCCAGGTTTGTTGTTTGCGGCTCCGGCTACGCCGAAGGCTTTCCGGATCACAACACACGCGAACGGGGTAGTTAATTGGCCTAACGCAGCTAATGCTTGGGATCCGTAACGAATGGTTGCGTTCTCCTCTGATTCTTTGCCGATCAAAAATCCAGGGCAGTCTTCAAGATGCACTACGGGCAGATGAAAAGTGGATGCGGTATCGAGTAATCGAATGAGTTTTCGGCAACCGTCAGCGGTCCACGCTCCACCGTACTGATATGGATCTTCAGCGAACACCGCTACCGGGTATCCATCCAAGCGAGCGAATCCTGTGATGATTGACTTCCCCCAAGAACACCCAATTTCAAAAAACGAACCACCGTCAAATACGGAGTCAACAATTTTTCGCATCTGATAGACCCGGCGCGGCTCTCGAGGCACGGCGGACAGAAGAGCTTCCTCCCTGCGGTCAGTTGGGTCTCCGGTTACCGTTCGAGGCGCAGTCTCATCAATGCTCGAAGGAAGGTAAGACAGAAATGCCTTGGCACGAGCAAAGGCCTCCTCTTCAGTGTCAACGGCGTCATCTATAGCTCCATTTGAGGTGTGGATATCGGCATGCCCTAGTTCTTCTTTGCCGTGATCACCTAATTGCGCCTGTTCGACCAGGGCCGGCCCAGCGATCATCATTTGGGCGCTCTCTCGCACAATCACTGAATAGTGAGAAGTTGCGACACGAGCTGCACCGATACCTGCCACTGAACCCAGTGCCAGCGACACCGACGGCGCGACCGCCAGGTGATTCACCACTGTTTCCCAACCGCTGAGTTGGGGAATGTAGGTCCGTCCTGCAGTTTCGATGGTTTTTACTGATCCTCCGCCGCCCATTCCGTCGACAAGCCGCACATGAGGCAGTTTCAGCTCGAACGCCATTCCTTCCGCCGTGTTGCGTTTCTGCGGGAGCGTCGCATCAGCAGACCCACCTCGAACCGTGAAGTCATCGCCAGAAACCAGCACGGGTCGATCGTCGACCCGGGCTAACCCGAACAAAAAATTCGACGGGGTTAGGGCCACTAGCTTTCCGTCCTCGTCGTAGCTCGCGACGCCCGCCGTTTTACCTATCTCGTGAAAAGATGCGGGATCAACGATTGCTGCGATCCGTTCACGAACCGTTAACTTGCCGAAAAAGTGTTGCCGTTCAACTTTCTCTGCACCACCGAGCTCATCAGCGAATGCTTCTCGTCGACGCAATTCTTCGATCTCGGCTTCCCAGCTCACTCTTAGTTCCAATCTTCAGTCGGCCCGGCGAGCCTAGAGCGCCGTGTACGGCTCTATCTCGATAAGTTCATTCAAGTGTCGGATGTATTTACAGATCTCATGGACCTCAAATGCCTAGATGACGGAAGTTTTGTCGCGCCACGTGCTCCGGAACAGGGACAAAGAACCTTCGGGGGACAGTTTCTCGCCCACACACTTAGAGCTGCTCAATTGACGGTCGACGACGACAGGTTCGTTCACTCAACACACTCTTATTTTTTGCGCCCTGGCGACGTAAATACCTCGACGGAACTCGTCGTCGAACGTGTCCGAGACGGGCGGAGTTTCAGCACCCGAGAAGTAACTGCGTACCAAGACGAAGTCGAAATGTTCCGAACAGTCATTTCCTTCCACGTACCTGAACCGGGGCTGGATTGGTCGCCACCCAAACATTTTGATGTGCCCGGGCCCGAGGCAAAGCTCACTTCATATAACGAGTTTTGGGAATCCTTGTCGCCGAATCTCGATGGTCCATGGCATGGAAGAAAACGACCGATGGAGATTCGATATATCAATCCGCCTGAACTTCCGGAAGGCAAGCCAATTACAGACCCTCAGCTGATGTGGATCCGTCTCAGCGAAGAGCTAGGCCAAGATCGTCGGCTCCACGAAACTGCACTGGCTTACCTAGCCGATGCGACACTCATCGACCATGTGCTACTTCCCCACGGATTTCGCTGGCAGGACGAACGCCTCGATGGCGCAAGCCTCGATCATTCAATGTGGTTTCACCGAGAACCAAGCGCGGATGAATGGCTCCTCTACGAGCAACGAGTCGAAAGTACCAGCGGGAGTCGGGGTCTAGGCAGCGGTCGCTTTTTCGATCAAAACGGGGGCTTAGTCGCGACTTGCGTTCAGGAGGGCTTGATGCGTTGGAATACCAAACATCAATGAGTGACCAGATGTAGTTTCAAGCTATGGAGTTAAGCCTTACAGGTCACCGGGCACTGATTACCGGCGGTAGCAGGGGCCTTGGCAGAGCCATGGCTGAAGCTTTTGCAGCCGCCGGAGCAGATGTCGCCGTCGTCGCTCGAGAAGAGTCAGTACTACAAGAAACGGTCGCCGCTTTGAACGACATTCGTCCCTCCGGGAAATTCATTGGGATTTCCGCCGATGTTGGCGATGCAGCACACGTCGAACGAGCTCATCGTGAGACTGTTGAGTTTCTCGGCCCAATCGACGTACTTGTCAATAACGCCGGTACCTCAAATGCTCAGCCATTTTTGCAGGTAGACGACCAAAACTGGATGAACGACTTCAACCTCAAGTTTTTCTCAGCAGTCCGATTGTGTCGCCTGTGCATACCCGACATGCAACGACAAGGTTGGGGGCGAATCATCAATACTTTGAACTCGGCGGCTAAGGCACCAAGTGCGAATAGCTGTCCGACATCAGTTGCTCGCGCAGCCGGAATGGCGATGACAAAGGCGTTAGCGACCGAGTTCGCGGCCGATGGGATCCTAGTAAACGCACTCAACACTGGCCTTCTTGTAAGCCACCAGTGGGTGACGAGGTGGGAAGCCCAGGCCGGTGACCAGACCTTTGATGAGTTCATCAACGAAATGGGGCGCAAGATTCCCATAGGTCGCATGGGTGATCCTCAAGAATTCGCGAACTTGGCGCTCTTCCTCGCAAGCGACGCCGCGTCTTACCTCACTGGTGCCTCCATCAACATAGATGGCGGCCTAACTCCCGTAGTGTGAAATCCGATCCGTTAGATGTTTGGTGACTCACTGCGCGATCAATTGTTGGAACGCTCGGTGAACCTATCCGTGATCGTTCATCAGACGCGAAAGGGTGACATTCAAGTCAGATGGGGGTCTGGTCGGCTTGCCGCCCAAATCACAAACCCCAAGGGTAAGTTCAGCCTCAACGAGTTCTTTCCCATCGCTTTCTCGACTAATTATTTGCTTCCACGTCGAACTCACCCTTTTCAGTTCGGCGATCCGGGTTTCGACATTCAAAAC
>DCYM01000136.1:0-3464 GCA_002331465.1 Candidatus Neomicrothrix sp. UBA2110
CCAGCGTGGTCCAAGGCATAGTAACCATACTCATCGATTCCATGGCACGCGGTGCAACTTCTTAAGATCACGTCGCGTGCCGGACCCGCAGGCAGTGTTACGTCGGGCCGGGCCGGTCGCGTGTTGCTGGTGAATTGCGCCGCTGCAGGAACCACAGCCGTGCCGATGACCACCAGAACAGCCAGACACAACACGGCTTGCCTGAATTGAAGTTTCATCGATGTTCCTCGCCTCACACCAGGGGCACCGTTCCGGTGCTCTCGCCAATGCTTTCCCGCTCAATGCCGAACATGTGCAGAATGCTCAAGAGCAGGTTGGCGCACCGCTGAGTGTTGTCCGGGAACACGAGGTGGCGATTCCCCGGGAACGTCCCGTCGATCCCGCCGAGAAGAATGGTCGGCACCTTCTCGTGCGCATGTCGGTGCGAGTTACCCATGTTGCTACCCTTGTAGATCAATACGTGATCCAGCAAGTTGCCGTCGCCGTCGGGAGTGTTCTGCAGCTTCTTGGCAAAGTACGCCAAGTTTTCAACGTGATAGCGGTTGACCAACGCGTAGCCCGCCTTATTCGCTGGTATATCTCCGTGATGCGAGATCCCGTGCCAGCCACCGATATAACCCGCTTCCGGGAACGTGGTGCCCGAAAGATCGCGTCCTAACATCAACGTCGCCGCGCGGGTAATGTCGGCCTGTAACGCCAGAACCATAAGGTCGTACATGATCTTGAAATGAACATCTTTGCTTTCGGGTATACCAAACGGCACTTCCGCGGTAACCTCGGCGGCCGGATTGTGGGTCGCATTGCGGATCCGGCGCTCGATCTCACGGACGTTGTCCAGATAGTCATCGAGCCGGGCCTGATCGCCCAGCCCGAGATCTTTCTTAAACCGCGGGATCTCGCGCGTCACCGAGTCCAAGATGCTGACGCTCTGTAGACGTCCCGCACGTCGCTCCTCCGGGCTCGATCCGTCGCCAAACATGCGCTCGAATGCCATCCGCGGATTAACTTCCGTGGGCAGAGGCGTTGTCGGGTTGGCCCAGGAAATCGAATTCGTATAGGCACAACTGTACCCCCAGTTGCAATTACCACTGTTGTGGCTGGCGTCCTCGATGCCGAGCTGAATCGAGGACAAGAGAGTATCCTGGCCATACTTCTGTGCAATCAGCTGATCGACAGTGACGCCCAGATACGGGCTTACTGCATCCCGTCTTGGACGCGTGCCCGACAGAAGAACCGCGCCACGCGCATGATTTCCTCCGGGCTCTTCAGTCGTGGAATACGCAGCCGTAGAATCGAGACCGCTGATCAGGACAGTGCGGTCACGGAGCGATTCAAGTGGCTTGGTTATGAAGGAGAACTCGAAATCGGAACCTTCATCGACGGGACTCCAATACCCGGGCGCCGCGCCATGGGGATGCCAGATACCTACAAAGCGTTTCACTGGGGCAGCCGCTGTCTGAGCCTGAGCCGTCAAAGCTGGCACCATCGCCTCGAGAAAAGGCAGGGCCAGGGTCACACCGGCGCCGCGCAAAAAAGTGCGGCGTGGGATATGCTTCTTTGTTATGAACACAATCGACCTCCTCTATCCAGCCCTGATCAATACATCCTATCTTAATTCGGCAACCGTCTCTCTGGGTTTTGTCCGCATCTGGAAGGGATCGCTGTTCACGATACCCATCAAGATCGAAGAGAACCGGTAATCATTCTGTTCGGCGTCGCGCACGATCGAGCGAACAACAGGCATGTCAAAGTACTCGACGCCCCGCCCCAAGCCGTAAGTCATCAGTTTCTCGGTCACCATGCGCACAAACTGTGGGGAATACTTGAGCAGAGCTTCCCTCAACTCCGATGGACCGCTTACCTGGCTGCCATCGAACAATTCTACAGCCGAATTTATCAAGTTCCCATCGTCACCACCATCATGTGTTCGCCACTTCGCATCCGCGGTAAAGTTTTCCAACGCAAAACCAATAGGATCCATGAGCCTGTGGCAACTCGCACACGGCTCCTCAACCCTGTGCCGGGTCATCTGCTCCCGCAGTGTCAGAGACCGTCCCGGCCCTTCGGCGTCGGTTTCTTCCAACGCCGGCACGTTCGCCGGAGGTTCGGGCGGCGGCGTTCCCAAAATATTTTCCAGAACCCAGACACCCCGTTTGACTGGCGAGGTGCGGTTGTTCTGCACCCATGTCGTCGACAGAAAGCTTCCGTGACCCAGCAATCCGTGACGGTAGTCCAGTTCCGGCCCGAGATCGACACGCCGAAAACGGGATCCGTAGATGTTGGGGATGCCGTAGTGTCGAGCCAGCCTCTCGTTCAGAAATGTAAAGTCCGCCGTCAGCATCTCCAGAACGTTGAGGTCTTCGCGCATAATCGTTTCGAAGAGCAGTTCCGTCTCGCGCGCGAATCCTTGCCGCAACTCGTCGTCCCAATCTGGAAACTCAGTCTGCGCTGGCGCAGTCGTCGTCAGGTTTCGCAGATAGAGCCATTGCTGCGCGAAGTTCTTGACCAGACTCTCTGATCGTGGATCGGCGAGCATGCGCTCGACCTGCTGCTCGAGCACGACAGGATCACTGAGCCTGCCCTGGCTAGCCATGTCGATCAGCTCGTTGTCCGGGATGCTGCTCCACAGAAAGAACGACAAACGCGAAGCCAGTTCCAGATCGCTAATACGGTAGGTCTCTCCCGGCCCCCATTCGACTGGTTCCCGTTCCACTCGAACGAGGAACTGCGGACTTGCCAGAAGCCGGCGGAGCGCCATCTCGATACCGTCATCAAACGTGCCAATCTTGCGCCCTTCACCATAGAACAACATCAAGGTTTCTAGATCGTCGATTGTTACAGGCCGGCGATACGCGCGTTGAGCCAGCGCTGTCAGGATTTCCTCGGCGCACGACTCTTCTTGTGAGGCATTGGACGGGCGGCACGAAAAAATTTTACGCATACTGGGCGAATCGGTGGGTCGCGCAGGATTGAACGGCCCTTCCACCCGTAACGCGCCGATGATGGGGTAATTGCTCAGTTCGCGAACACGTCCGTTCTCCAGCGACTTGCGTTCAAAGTGCTGGACCACATCAAGGCTGGGCCGGTAGTTGGTCGCAACGAATGTGGCCCCCACCAGGCGGGATCCGGCTTTGACCGGAAGCGTGACCTCGAGTTGGCCATCACCATCCGAAGTCATTCCGGCATCCGTCCCCATTCCGGTGTAGACCCAGGAATGAACCCTTTCGCCGTCGATGCTCAACTCAAATTGTTCGTTAGGAATGTACGTACCCACACCCATATTACGGACCGTAAAGGTGTACTCACCATCGGCTGGGAATACATGGTTGACAGCCATTCCGCCACGGGTGCCGAACGGCATTCCTTCCATTTGCATGTTCTGCGAACTGTCAGTCCGTTTGATGTAGAGGCTTTCGGTTGGTGTGTTCCAGAATCCCACCGCCATCCGCGCGATCTTGGTCGCC
>DCYM01000136.1:3778-5053 GCA_002331465.1 Candidatus Neomicrothrix sp. UBA2110
GCCATCCGCGCGATCTTGGTCGCCGCAGTCACATAGGTTTCAAGCAACGTCGGCGATATTGTCAACGAACCGGCAATGTTGTCGAAGCCGCGGCTCGAATCGTCCGCGGGAAGGAACATCGTCGGATCGATCTCCAGATCCAGCAAATCGTGTATCGCGTTAGCATATTCGGTTCTATTCAGTCGATGCAGGATCTTCGTTCCCGGATTAGGCTCAGCCCTGCGATCGATTTCATTTTCAAGCCAGTCCCTGAGGCCGTTATAATCAGCCAAGGAAGGCCGAGGCATGCCCGGAGGAGGCATCATTCCAGCCCGCAGCTTGCGGATAACCTTCTCCCAGAGTTCGGCATCCTGGCTGACCAGCGCCAGGTCGACGTTTTCTAGCGAAAGATTGGCGGTCCGATTCTGCTCGTTGTGACAGCCGACGCAGTATTGTTGCACGACCGCGGCGTGGGCGGCGAAATCCACTACGGTAAGGGTGGACCCCTGTTCCGAGGGAGCTTCCCCACACCCGTAAAACACGGACAGAATCGCTATACCAACGCACAATACAGCCCTCCTCATCTGTCACCCCTTCGCATAGTCGTTTCCAATCTGTACTATCCGTTGAACAACTCGGGTTCGCAAGCAATTTCTGGTCTATTTCCATGGCAACTGATGTCCCATAAGGTTTTTGTTGTCAATCACTAATGGGAATGATAGAAGTAAACTCCATAGGTTGGCAGAGCCTCCAATTGCCGCATGTTCGAGGAGACCACGAATGGGTATGAAACACAGCCTAGCATTCTCATTGATCCTGCTTCTGGCGGTGGCCGGTCCGGCTGCTGCCAACGAGGTAGCAGACGCAGCGATGAACCGCGACCTGGAAGCGGTCCGGTCGCTGCTCGACCAGAAAGCCACGGAGACCGGCCTCGCAGTCGAACGCCTTCGTGACTTCCTCGACTACATCAATGCACCTCAGATCGATGGCACCACGGCAATCCATTGGGCCGTCAATCACAACGACTTCGAAACAGCGGATCTGCTGATCGGTGCTGGCGCCAACGTGTCCGCAGGCAACCGCACGGGCGTCACACCCATGCGCCTGGCCGCCATAAATGGCAGCATGGCCATGATCGAAAGACTCCTCGATGCCGGAGCGGACCCGAACGCCCCTCTGACCGAACACGGTGATACGGCACTCATGATGGCCGCCCGCACCGGTTCGGCCGATGCGATCCAGATGCTGCTGGACCGTGGCGCCGAGATCGATGCAGTCGAAACCTGGGGTGGAACG
>DCYM01000213.1:0-2758 GCA_002331465.1 Candidatus Neomicrothrix sp. UBA2110
ATCAAGGGGATGGTGTTGTTCGGACCGATCGGGCTGAGATCCCCTGAACCTCTTCCCGATTTGTTTATAAAGCAGCTCCCGGAAGTACTTGAATATTTAGCTAACAGTCTTGATGGCAGCCAGGTGGACCCCATGACCGGCGACGCGGAACTGGCTACCGCCGTGTGGACTGATCTGGCAACGCAAGCCCGATTGATGTGGAAAAGAAATTATGACCCTCGGCTTCGGGGACGCGCCCATCACGCAGATTGCCCGATCATGGTGGCAGTCGGCGATCAAGACCGATTGACCCCATTGAGTTACGCCGAGACGTACGCCGAATTATTTGACGCGCCGTTGACGACAATTGCTGGCGCAGGCCACCTTGTTCCCCTTGATGATCCCGCTGCTGCCGCAGCGTTGGTGAATTCTTTCTATTTAACTTTGGAGAAATGAAATGGAGTTATATGCGTTCCACTTGATGCCGTACCCCAACATCGATCCAGAAGTTCGCGAAAAGTATTCATCTGCTTGGGTTGTGTACCCCAACAGTGAATATGACCCGGTGTTAGGGCAAAGCCTCTATTCGGAATATTTAGACCAGCTCGCGTTCGCTGATCAGATCGGGTTCGATGCTGTGGTGGTGAACGAGCACCACCAAAATGCTTACGGTCTTATGCCGTCACCGAACATCATGGCGTCGGCACTGATCAGCCGAACCCAAAACGCGAAAATCGCGATTTTGGGAAACGGAATTGCTCTTCGAGACAACCCATTAAGAGTTGCTGAAGAAGTCGCAATGCTTGACGTCATGTCGGGCGGGCGGGTGCTATCTGGCTTCGTTAGAGGAATCGGTGCCGAGTACCACTCGATGGGTTTGGACCCCACACGCAGTCGGAGCAGATTTTTTGAGGCACACGATCTCATCATTAAAGCCTGGACGGAACCCGGACCATTTGAGTGGGACGGTGACAACTTCCAGTTTCGCTACGTCAATGTGTGGCCTCGACCCCTCCAACAACCACACCCCCCTATTTTTGTTCCGTCGCAGGGGTCATCTGAAACTTTGAAGTGGGCCGCTCAACATCGATACCCGCTGGCGTGCACCTTTGTGCCTATGGAACGTCTCAAACAGTTTTACGACAGGTACCGCCAGTACGCGAGTGAAGATTTTGGTTACGAGGCGGGTCCGGAGAAGTTCGGGTTTACCTCAATTGTTTATGTTCACCCTGATGGTGAAGAGGCAGCGGCGGCGGAGATAGAGCCCCACATCAAATATTTCAAAGAACGCGCTTTCACCTTGCCTCTGCCTACTTTCTTCCCACCGGGGTACACCGCGCCGGAGTCGTATAAGACCCGCATTGAGATAGCCAGGGAGCTCGCCAAGACCGGCGGTCCGACCCTCACAGCAGGTGAGCCGTTAATTGGCACGCCCGAACAGGTAGGTGAACGCCTCGAGAGGAACCTTGCAGCTTGTGGCGCTGGCACTTTGATGGCTCAATTCCAAGTCGGGGATATGCCTCACGGCAAAGTGATGCGTTCAATGGAGTTATTCGCAAATGAGGTCATGCCGTATCTGTCTCGGGACAAAGTCATTTCGTGAGGCCGATCAACCTCTAGCGATCAAACCAATCCCGACCAAAACGACGCCGATACCCAGTATTTGCCACCATCGCAGCGAGTCGTTGTCGAAGGTCGCTGCGAGCAACGCGGTTGGTATGGGGAACACTGAGGCCGCCACTGCGACAGCGGTAACCGAACCTCGTTGAAAACCAGCGGTGTAACAAAGGACACCTACAGCACCTAGCGCTCCTGCCGCGGCCGAGAAACGCAACGCGTAGCCACGCACAAATCTCGGTAGTCCTCGGATCGTGCAAAAGGTAGTGAGGATGATCAGCGCTGTGGTTCGTTGGCCCACCACGGGCCAGAACCCTCCAGCGACACTGGTTTGCGCCATGAAAACCATGCCGATGCCAAACGCAAGTCCTGAAGAGAACCCCAAAATGATGCCCTGTTTAATTCGGTCACCAAGGGCGGGGTCGAACGTTGTGACTACTAATCCCAAAAGCGCCACTACCACCCCAACGATTACGCCGGCGCTCAGTGCTGTTCCGGTAATGACTTCCCAGAACATGGGAACAGCGCCGAGCATGACCGCAACGATTGGTGACACGACCGCAACTGACGAAATTGCGAGGCCTCGGTACAGAAGCCCGAGGGCACATCCGCTTGCTAGCCCGGATAGGCAACCCAGTAAGTAATCAGACCCAAGGAGTCTCCCAGGCCCGAGGGCGGCGACGATGACGGCGACAACGGTTGCGAAAATCAGACCGGTCGCTGCGGTAGTTGCAGCATGATTTCGCCGCGCGACGTATCGAGCTAAGAAATCGGATACCCCAATAGCCATTGATCCAATTAGCCCTAGGACGATCGGCATAGCGACCTTCCGTTGGTGCACCGAAACCGACACGCTACTGCTGTTGGCTACCCTCACGGCAGTGGAAAACGATCTGCAGATAGGCACCATTCGCGTGTCAGGCATCGAAGTTGAGGTTGCGGGCGAGGCCAACGACCTTTATTTCCGGCAGTGCCTTGAACAAGGTGAAATATTTGAGCCGTCGGTTCGAGTTGCCGATCTCGTGCTTCCCGACGACCCGGTCATTCTCGACATCGGAGCTTCGATCGGGGGTGTCACCGCAGCGCTTGCGAAAAGGTTCCCTTCGGGCCGTTTGATCGCCTTTGAAGCCGCCCCGTCAGTGCATCCGTCGTTGCGGGAAAC
>DCYM01000213.1:3152-7408 GCA_002331465.1 Candidatus Neomicrothrix sp. UBA2110
GAGTCGGGGACGATGCGGTTTCACGAAGATGGAAACGGAAGCGGTTGGGGGTTCTTGTCTGAGGAACTTGGAGGCGTCTCGGTTCCGGTGGTGACAGTCGATGAGATAGTGGCTGAATTGCTCCTTGATCGTGTTGATTTCATAAAAATCGACGTCGAGGGAGGAGAATTAGGAGTTCTTCAAGGCGCCGAAGCCACACTGTTACGTCACCAGCCGTTGCTGCTGTTTGAAGTAAACGTGTTTTGTCTTTGGCGTTATGGGCGCACTTTGCCTCAGGACCTTTTGGCATGGGTCCGGCAACGATATTCACATACAGCCGCTATCGACAATGAGGGAACGGTCACTCACATTGAAGGAGATGCAACTGTCAACCATGTCTTGCATCTGTTGGGTACCGGCAGCGGAGTGATCGATGTCATAGCGAGTAACGACCCGATCGGCGTGACCACCAACAACTTGAAAAGTGACGCTCCCTAACTCAGCTCTGAGTTGAGAAAATATCGATCGATTCGCGAATGGCGTCAACGAGCGGAGTGGTTGACCATTCCGTGATCCATTCGATCCACGTGTCAGCTGCGCCTTCGTCCACAAGATCAAGGCCATCGTCACCACAAGAGAGTTCAATTCCAGTGATATTGGTAACAAGATCGAGGAAGCTTCGTACTTGCATTGTGTCGGCAGGGAGATTGAACGCAGGGGCTGCTTGAGTTGGTCGCCGGCTAGCTTCGATGAACGCTCGAGCGATATCTGGTGCGTATTGAAATCCCAACGAGCCACCATATTCGACGGTGAAACTCTCACCGCGTGCCGCTCGTTCTACCGCGACGGTGGGTTGGGAGGTCATACCTTGGTCTCTGCCGGGGCCGTGGACCGTGTGGGGTCGCAACGCAATGGAGGAGAGCTCGTGATCCCACCAGTAGATGCGAGCAAGATCTTCGCAGGCGGTCTTGTAGACGCCGTACAAGGTGCGGGGTAGACGAGGAGCGTCGGCGGGCACAATTGCGTTGGAATAATCGTTGTTGGCTCCGTACACAGCGATGCTGCTGGCCTGGACGAGATGTGGGACGTCGTGAGCTAGCGCCGCTTCGAAAACATTGACGGTTCCTTTCACATTGACTTCCGCTCCGCGAGAAGGATCTGCTCGACAAAACGGCACCTGCAGTGCGGCCAGGTGAATAATTCGATCGCAGCGGGCGACTGCCTCTGCGACGGCTTGTGGGTCCGTGATGTCGCCTTGGCACCATTCGATGTCAGGTAGCTGCCCCGAGTTGATGAGTCGGTGGCGGTGTTCGTCGACACCCAGGTCAAATGAGATCACGTCGCAGTCGTCCGCTAAGAGAAGTTTGACTGTCCAGGCGCCAATGCACCCGTTCGCTCCGGTTACTAGGTATCGCTCACCCATCGCGTGAACATAGCCTTTCAGAATCAGCCGCCGGGGTTTCGTCACCCGATAAGCACCGAGTGGTGGCGGTTCTCGGTGCTGCTAGTCCCTGCGGGGATCCTAGGTCCGCCGGTGTGTCGTACAGGTAGGCGAGGCGATGTCCTCGTTTTACCTACTAGCTTTGCGCTAGCAGGAGGCGACACGATGGCAGTAGATTTTCTGGCACTCAATGAAAAGGCGATAGCCGAATTCCGCGCGAACGAAGGAGAGTGCGGTCCCCCATTTGAGGGCACTCCGATCGTGCTGGTGACAATGGTTGGCGCAAAATCGGGTCGCGAATTGTGTTCACCGCTCGCTTATTCGACCGACGACGATGATCTGGTTGTCATCGCTTCGATGGGTGGTGCACCCAACAACCCGAACTGGTATCACAACTTCGTTGCGAACCCCGACGTGCTCCTCGAAGTCGGCACCGACCAGTACGAAGCGACAGCGGTGCTCACTGAAGGTGAAGAACGAGATCGCCTGTATGCAGCCCAAGCTGCTCAACTGCCGGTGTTCAATAAATACGCAGAGAACGCCGCGCCGAGGGTTATCCCGGTGTTTCGTCTAGTACGAGCGTCCAACTGATCGGGCTGGTAGCCCATGAAATTTGGAGTCAGTCTTGGTCGCATCGACGACGTTGACCTAGCGGTGCAGGCCGAGGGTTTCGGCTACGACTTTTGTTGGGTGTGGGACAGCCCTCTTCTTCGGTCAAATTTGTGGATCATCATGGCTCTGGTAGCCGAACGGACCGAACGGATCCGTGTTGGTTCAGGGGTGGCGATTCCCGGATTGCGCGTTGCACCCACCACTGCCAATGCAATAGCGACCATCAATCGTCTTGCCCCGGGACGCACGTTTCTTGGGGTTGGGACGGGAAACACCGCTATGAGAAGCATGGGGCAGTTACCGATGCGGGTAGCAGATTACGAAGAACATCTGCGAGTCATCAAAGCGTTGCTGAATGGCGAAACCGTCGACTACACAGCAAACGGCCGCACCCATCCGATCAGCTTTCAAAGCCGCGAACTCAACTACGTAGACATCGAACATCCGATCCCGATTCATGTCGGCGGCTTCGGCCCCAAATCTCAGGCTCTGGCCGGCAAGCTGGGCGACGGTCTGATTACCGGCATTCCCCGTGGGGGCAGCATCCCCGAAGCCTTAGCCAACGTGCAGCGAGGAGCCGATCAGGCCAACCGCAACTTGGATGACTTCGAAACCACCGCGTTGGTGAACATGCTGCTCCTCAACTCCGACGAAACATTGAGTTCACCGCGCGTGCTTGAAGAAGTTGGCTCATCGGTGATGGTTAACGTCCATTACCTCTACGACCGGTTCTTAGAAGCGGGCGCCGAACCGTCGCATTTCGTGGAGTCAATCTGGGATGAGTACGTCGCGTTTCGACAAGAACGCGACGCCAACCGATCGGTCTCAGATGTTCATTCCTCCCACTACGGTCATCTTGATCCTGAAGAGGCCCGTTTCGTTACTCCTGAACTGATCCGCGAATGCGCCATTGTTGGCCAACCTGGTGACGTTGTAGAACAACTCACAGACCTTGAGAAACAAGGGCTGGACAGCATTAACTTCATTCCGCCGACCGATCAGCAATACGAGATTTACGCCCGGTTCGCGTCTGAAGTAATTGCAAGAATGTGAACCATCACATCTTTTGGTACTCACCTATGTAACTCGCTGCCAGAAACATTTCGTTAGCTCTTCACACCGCGTTCGGAGCATGTAAATCTATGACCATGTTGGGGGACTACCGAGTCATCGAGTTGGCAGACGAACGAGGTCAGCTCGCAGGACACGTTTTGGCGTCCTTGGGGGCTGAAGTCATCACCATCGAACCTCCAGGCGGTTCTAGTTCCCGCACCATCGGGCCGTTTGCCGGCGACGTTGTGTCAGATGACACTTCGTTGTGGCATTGGTCGTACAACCGGGGAAAAAAATCGGTAGTTCTTGACCTAGAAACTGTTGAGGGACGAGACGAGCTGCTTCGTCTTACTGATGGTGCTGACATCGTCATCGAAGCGTTCGGACCAAATGTTCTACACGGGTTGGGGCTCGGTTATGAGGTGATGAGTGAGAGAAACCCTGCTCTCATTCATCTGTCGATATCGGCGTTCGGAGACGATGGACCTAAAGCGTCCTGGGAGGCGACGGATCTGACCATCATGGCTTCGGGGGGTCAGATGAGCCTGGCCGGAGATTTAGATCGCGCTCCCCTTCGCATTCCGCTTCCCCAGGCGTACATGCACGCATCTTCAGAGGGAGTGGGCGCTGCCCTGATCGCTCTCTATGAACGTCAGCACAATTCGGGGTTAGGTCAGCACATAAATCTCTCCGCTCAGGCATCCACCCTGCAAGCAAGCCAAACCAACATGGTCGCGTCAGCTATTAACGCTCCCCAAGCAATCCGTTCTGCTGGTGGAGTCACGATTTCCGACATCTACGTTCAACTGATGTGGCCATGCGCGGATGGACACGTTTCCGTCACTGTTTTGTTCGGTCCCGCCCTCGGGCCGTTCACGAGAAACCTTATGGAATGGGTGTTCGAGGAGGGCTTCTGCGACGAGGCCACCCGTGACAAGGATTGGCTGAACTATGCGGAACTCATTTTTTCGGGTCAGGAACCTGTCGCAGAATACGACCGCGTAAAAACAGTCATCGGCGAGTTCTGCGCCACCAAAACAAAAGCAGAACTCTTCGAAGAGGCGTTCGTTCGCCGGTTACTCATTGCGCCCGTAACAACCGCTGAAGACGTCCTGAACAACCCCCACCTGACCGAGCGAGACATGTGGGAAGACATCCAAATTGGTGATCA
>DCYM01000022.1 GCA_002331465.1 Candidatus Neomicrothrix sp. UBA2110
ACGCAAATTTTGGTAACAGGATCGGTAACTTCAATAGTCGTGTCCGACGAATTTTTGCCAAACGCTGATGAACTGGTCGTTCATAACGACCGTTTCGCCGAAAACTTCGAGGATGGTGATTTGGCTGTCGCCCCGATGATGCGTTTAGCGGTAGTTGCTTGTATGGACTCTCGGATGGATATCTTCAAGATTCTCGGGCTGGAAAACGGTGAAGCACATATCGTTCGAAACGCTGGTGGTGTTATCACTGATGATGTCATCCGCTCTCTTTGTCTGTCCCAAAGATTCTTGGGTACCCGCGAAATCATTCTTTTGCATCACACCGATTGTGGGCTGCAAATGGTCAGCGAAGACGAGTTCAAGGCCGAACTTGAAGCGGAACTAGGTATCAAACCTCGTTGGTCCCTTGAACCCTTCGCTGATCCATACAGTGACACCCGTCAATCGATGCAACGACTTTTGTTGACCCCCTTCGTCGATGCCCAACATCTGCGTGGCTTCGTCTATGACGTCACCGACGGGCACTTACGCGAGGTCCCACAAGCAGAATAGAGCGCACCCCGCTACCGTCTCGGCGAGATGGCCCACCCTGATATCCCTGGAAACTCCACTAAAGACCGGCGGCGACTTCTCCCGCTCTATCTGTGTGGGATTCTCGGACCGTTCGGCGGTTCGGTGTTGTCCCCAATGATTCCCGAGTTGAGAGAGGCTTTCGACACGACCACAGCGACTATTGCATGGGGGTTCGGCGCTTACTTTTTTCCTTACGCGATGCTTCTCTTGGTCTCAGGAACGCTCGGCGAAAAATGGGGTAGGGGGCGAACTGTCCGGGTCGCAGTTTTTCTATATGCGTTGGCGTCATTGAGTTGCGCTTCTGGCGCCTCGTTGTGGTTGTTTTTTGGAGGTAGAGCCGCACAGGGGGTGGTCAATGCGTTTATGACCCCATTACTCATAGCAAGCCTTACTGACCTCGCCCCAAAGGATCGAGTAGGTCGTGCTGTCGGCACTTACGCGGCTTTTCAGGCAATCGGCGGGGTTCTGGGCATGTTGGTCGGAGGTGTCGCCGCCGACGTTGGTTGGAGGTGGGCTTTTGTGGCAATTGCTGTGGTGGCAGCAACCCTGAGTTGGATGCTTCCCAAAGCCCGAACGTCTGAAGGCCCCGTTGTGGTGGGAATGCGATCAGTTCTGAATCGACGGATGTTCCTGTTGGGGTTAGTAGCGCTGACACAATCCATAGGTCCGGGTGGAGTGCAGCTTTTAGTAGCGCTCGTAAGTCGAGATGTGCTCAGTTTGTCGGGATCTGCGACAGGAGCGTTACTGATCACTGGTTCATTGACCGCAGTGGTGTTAACACCGAGATGGGGTGCCATCATTGATCGAACCGGTGCCAAGCGCGCCACAGTTCTAGCGCTTCTCCTATCGATGGCTGGGGCAGTTGTATTGTCGCAAGCCAAAACCACCCTGGCTTTGGTCATGGTGTGGGCGGTGGTTGGCGGGTTAGTGCAATGTATTGGGACTGGATTTCAGACGCTCGCGGCTACCGGCGTACCCGGGAATAGGGCAGGGGGTGTGTCGTTTGTCCTTTCACACCGTTTCCTAGGGCATGCGATTGGACCACTGATTTGGGTGCCAGTGTTTGAGCGAAACGTGTCGCTCTCTTATCTGGGGGCGGCCCTAGTGGGAGTCCTATCGATTGTGTTCGTTTACGCGGCCCAACACGACACTCTCACCTCAGATAAACACCGCTGAATTACCGAGCTGGCAGCCAGTCAGCTATAGCCCGACC
Organism: Candidatus Neomicrothrix sp. UBA2110; assembly: GCA_002331465.1. GTDB lineage: Bacteria > Actinomycetota > Acidimicrobiia > Acidimicrobiales > Poriferisodalaceae > UBA2110. The sequence continues at coordinate 1,787 of DCYM01000022.1, forward strand.
AATCTCATGAGGACTGTCTTCTTGAACGAAGTGGGTGCCCCGCACCGTGACTTCGGTTTGGTTGGGCCAAGAGCGCACAAATTCGCGTTGCGGACCGGTGAGGATCGATCCCGGGTCCGCGTTGATGAACAACTTCGGCACGTCCGAAGTGGTTAACCATTGACCATAATCCTCAACGATTGCAACGACATCAGCGGGTTCGCCCTCAATAGGAATTTCGCGAGGCCACGTCAAGGTGGGGCGACGATGCTGCGGGTCAAGAAACGGCCTGCGGTATTCAGTCATTTCTTCCTCGGTCAGGTCACGCAACACCGCGCTAGGAAGAACGCGCTCAACGAAAATGTTTTTCTCGATCACCATTTCCTCACCTGCGGGTGAACGAAAGCCTTGAAACACACGCCGGCCACCCTCATCAAAGTTTTCCCACAAGATGTTAGAAACGACTGCCTCCATGTATGCGAGTCCGGCGACCCGATCTCGATGACGGTTGGCCCAATCGAAACCTAATGCGGATCCCCAATCGTGAATTACGAACGTCACATGGTCACCAAGGTCCAGTTCGTTTAGCAGCTCATCTAAATATTCGCGATGATCCACAAATCGATACGCGCCCGGGCTTACATCGTCAAGCTTGTCGGAATCTCCCTGCCCGATGAGATCTGGGGCAATACACCTCGCTTTGCCTGATAGGTGAGGAATGATGTTGCGCCACAGGTATGACGACGTCGGATTGCCGTGCAAAAAGACGACCGGGTCACCTTCCCCGACTTCGTGGTAGGCCATCTGTTTACCCAAGACGGTTTTGTATTGCTTGGAAAGCGGTTCGGCAGACAAGGGTGCGTCGGACATGTTCACTCCTCTTCGACTGATGCGTTCACCCTTCCTACACCAGTTACATGCGTGATTTCCTAAATCACGGCAACAACAACTACCCCGACGAAGAACATCACTCCTTTTCTCCGATTCAAAGCCTGTCGAACATCGATAGAGCAGTAGCGATATCGGATTCAAAAACGACGTCTGATTCCATCGCGGCTTCCAACCACTCGGGACGTCCGATAGATACGACAGCGATGGCTTTATCCATGTCCGCTAAGGCGGCGACTTGACGGACATGTTCCGCGGCATAGTCAGGGGGACGAATATCGGACGCCAACTCCAATAAGGCCCAAGGATCGGGTGTGGTGTCGCCTAGCTGATCCGATGACACCGCAAGAAGCTTTGACGACGTGGGCCGGGCCCCGCCACCGTCAAATCCTGAACCGTCAGCGATCACCAAACCCTCGATTTCACGAGGTCTAGAGCCAAAAAGAAGTAAGCCGACATAGGCACCGAGGCCGTAACCCAGCAAGGTAACTGGACCTATTTCGGCAAGGGCCGCATCGGCATCGGACATGAGAGCCTCGCAGGTGTATCCGCCTCCAGCGGGCAGGGTTGAGTCGCCATGCCCAGTGAAATCCAAACCAAAGACAGGACCGGCCCAACCTTCAGTAACGGACGGCGCCATTGCAGGTGTGCGTTCTCCGAGCCCATGAAGGACCAATAATGGGCGTCCGCTACCTTCTCGAAGTTCATGAAGCGCGAGCTGGCTTCGCACATGATGGAGAAATGTCGTTTTCATAGGGCCCGTCCCAGGAAATCAATGACAATTTCTGCAACGTCTTCGGGTCGTTCGATATGGACGAAATGTCCCGTGTTCGCCAATGCATGGAACTCGGCGCCGTCAGGCAAGATGGGTAACGCTTCGTCTGGACTGGTTGCCCAACCCATTTCCTCTTCGATTGTGCCAACGATCCCTAAGAACGGAACATGAAGACCACGAAGCCGAGGAATTGCCCACTCGGGTCTCCATGCTCCTGAGGGCCCAAACCGCAACGTTGGATCAATCTTCCATCTCCAGCCATCGGTGTCTTCTCGCGCACCGACAGTCACCAGATACTGCAACCACTCAACAGATAAGCGGGGGTTCATAACACGCCGTCGTTCTGCTAATCCTTGGAGCGTGTCCGCCCGACGAAGCGTGTGCCCGGCGCGTCGTCGATGATCCAGCCACGCCGCCAATTCTGTGTCGAGGGCGGCAACATCAGTTCGATCAATCTTTTGCGCGAAGCCGCGCTTGTTAGGGATGCCATCCAGGTTGACGACGGCGCCAATGCGGTGTGGAATCACCTCGGCAAGCTGATCCACCATTCCGCCGCCCTTGCTGTGCCCTAACACCGGAACAGGATCAGCGGAACCGAGCGAAGCAAGGACCAGCGCCGCGTCACGAACGTCGGCTTCCCATGTGTACAGCGCAGCGAGGTCGCTATCACCGTGCCCTCGCTGATCCCAGGCCACCGCCCGGAAGCCCGCTTCGGCGAGCAACGGCCCCAAAATGTCGAAAGTGCCCGCGAAATCGAACCCGCCGTGCGCGAGGAGCACCGGCGGATTTTCCTCGGAGCCCCATTCAACAACAGAGACTTCGATGCCGCCCACGTCTACTCGACGGGTCCGGTCAGGGCGACGAGCTTGAGGCACAGACGCGCGTATGACTTCAATTTCGTTCCGCATAGCTCAGGGTTACTCAGCTAGAACGGCCTGCATGGCAGACACCGTGTCGATGATCGTCTGCCCTTCAGCTTCTGTAAGACACGACCACGCAGCAACGAGCATCTCATCAGTGAGAGTCTCTGCTGTTTGCCAACGGGTGTGGTGGTCGTCGGTGACCTCTACCCCTTCGTGCCAGCCGAACATGGCGATGTCATCGGGGCGTCGGACTCGGTGCGCCATTTCCGGAGAAAGGCCACACGCTGCGAGCGCCACTAAATGGACGCTGCCGCGCATCTCGCGAAGCACGGTAGTCATCTGCATCGCCAAAGCTGCCGGGTCAGACGCCAGTGGCTCGGCAGCAATGCCTGAGAAAAGAGCTAACGCCGCTGGATCTTGAGCTGTGATGACGTTTTGGGCCGCGTCAGCGTATGCCGCCAGCCCATCGAGACCAGAGAACTTAGCTATCCCAAAATTTTGCGCACAAGCAAGGTATTCCCGGCCTGCTTCGCGAGGTTGCACACGATCACGGGCCGAATCCCAAAGTTTCGTGACCATGCCGGGCTCGAAATATCCCATTGCGCTCTGAACGACTTTGGGTTCCACATCACCCAGGACTCCGCACCTGCCAAGCATGTAAAAGCGAAAGCCATCTAACCCGAGTTCTTTTCCTCGGGCCAAGGTGGCAGGATCGAAGTAGAAGGCGCCGCCGATACCGCCGATGATCGGAGACGCGGTCTGAACAAGTTCGATGGGGGTCAAAGTGAGATCTTTCCGTGATGCAGGACCCTTTCAGACTGGCACAGTCGCTCGTTGCTCGCGCTATCGCGTACCTTGCTGTAATGGCAAACGACATTGATATTGGACTCTTCTCAAT
>DCYM01000155.1 GCA_002331465.1 Candidatus Neomicrothrix sp. UBA2110
GTAGAACGGTTTGAGCGGCGTTACGGACGCCGTCGAGGCTCAGATCAGAACGCTGACAGCGACGACCAATAGTCCACATTGTGGCGCTAGACCCTGAACGCCGCCGCCAACTGCATGCGATGAAACTCCGATCGCTTGCGGGTGAATATTTGGATGGTTCAATTGAAGACGTCGTTGGAAACGACGATGGTGCTATAGCTACTCTCAGCGACCGTCGAGTGGCGGCGCTCGCTGAAGAGCGCCCAGAACGTGCCTTAGGAGGGGCGCTGGCTTCAGCGGCGCGTTCAGCCGCAAACGAGGTGCACATCTTCGCGTCAGGTTCGAGTGATGTGCTCGCGAGACGAGCCCAGCTTTTTTCTGGCTCTGTAACGATTTGGGAGATAAGCGATGGTTTTGTAGCACCGGCTGTTCTCCCCGACGTAGCTACTGAAAAAGCCGCTCCTCATGTGCCTGAACTTGTTTCGACCCTTGAAGAGTCAGGTCTCGAAGTCGTCATTGAACATGGAGTTATTGTCGGTGAGGTCGCCGGACTTGAGGTAGCTCGAATTATTTCCGACGAACATGGCGACCGAATCGAAGTTGGCGTTGGTGCCCACGATCGTGAAATATTCGCCATGTTGCATGGCAACATGCCAACCGCAGAAGCCATCGAACAGGTGGCTAGCGTAGTTCGGTCGCATCGGCTGCCCGGCGCAGAGCCGCACCCCTTGAACCGGCTTGGGGCGGAACGATGGTTGCGATCCCACCTTGTTGCCCAACCAGCGCGAATAGGAGTATCTGCACTGATTACTGCGCCCCCACCTGTCCAACGGACGAATCTCAAAGAAGCTGTCCCAGCGGTGGCGACAGGACGTTTACCCCAGGGGGACGATGTTGTGGTGGTCTGTGGTGTCGGTATCGACCTCGACCTAGTTCCCTTCGCAGCCGATGCACGACTTTTTCTTGATCCCAAAGCCACACTGATGGTCGTCGTCCCTCAACGCGACGCTCATTCAATCCTTTACGAATTATCGGGTCAATTAATCGATCCGGCGTTAGTTGCCCCCATCGACGATGGTTGGCGCGAATGGACCAGCTGATGATCGGTAGCCTGACAAGGTGCTGGATCGTCTGCAGGGACTAGAGGAAGAGTTGGTTCACGTTGAGTCCCAACTCGGCGATCCCCAAGTCACCTCAGATCGGGATCGGTTTGTTGAAGTAAGCCGTCGTTATTCTCAACTTTCAGAAATGGTAGAAGTCGGGGCTGCATGGCGAAGCGCGCTCGAAGATGCGGCCGCTGCTCGGGAAATGGCGGAGTCCAGCGATGGAGACGAGTTAAGCGAAATACGACAAATGGAGTCCGTTGCGACTTCCAATGCAGCGGTCTTAGCAGAACAATTCCGAGTGCTACTGCTGCCTCGTGACCCAAACGACGGTCGAAATGTGATTGTCGAAATTAGAGGCGCCGAAGGGGGAGAAGAAGCGAACCTTTGGGCACGTGATCTTTTCGAAATGTACCGCGCCTATATCAACACCAAGGCTTGGAGTATCGAGGTGTTGGGCAGTCACTTCAGTGACATGGGGGGTTATACCGACATAGCCTTTCTAGTTAAGGGCGATGGCGTTTGGCGTCACCTCAAACATGAGGGTGGGCCGCATCGAGTTCAGCGAGTACCGGTAACGGAATCGCAAGGACGTGTCCATACCTCCTCCGCCACAGTCACCGTCTTGCCCGAAGCTGACGAAGTGGAAGTCCAAATCGACCCAAATGATCTTGAGGTAGATACCTATCGGTCATCTGGACCGGGCGGCCAATCGGTCAACACCACCGATTCCGCGGTGCGAGTAACGCACCTTCCTACCGGTCTAGTGGTTTCGATGCAGGACGAAAAAAGTCAATTACAGAACAAGGCGAAAGCGCTGCGTGTTCTGCGAGCACGACTGCTGAAACTCCATCAAGAGGAACAAGCATCAAGCCAGGCAGCCCAAAAAAGGGACCAAGTCAAGGGGGGTGGACGTGCAGAGAAGATTCGCACCTACAACTTCAAAGAAAATCGGGTGACTGATCACCGGATTGGCGTGACTCTCTACAAACTGGAACGTGTTCTGGCCGGCGATCTCGACGGTGTTGTGGAGCCGTTGATGATCCACGAGCGAGAACAACAACTCGAGGCCGGAAATGGCGAAGCCTGAGATCGAATCGGGCGAGGTGTTGACGTTCTCGCAGTTACACAACGAGGTTCTCGACCAGTTGCTTCATGCAGATATAAGTGACGCTGAAATAAGTGCGCGTCGAATTGTTGAGGAAGCAACGGGCATAGAGCCCCATTTGTTCAACGTCGAACAAGAACAGCTTGTTACCGAGGGTGCAGTCATTCGAGCAGACGCCATGACGGTCCGGCGTGCGCGAGGAGAGCCGCTGCAGTACGTCTTAGGACATTGGGCATTTCGATACTTGGACCTCGCCGTGGACTCTCGAGCCCTTATTCCTAGACCGGAAACTGAAGTTGTCGCCGGATTTGTTGTAGATCTGCTGCGTTCGTCGAGCCAAAATAATGGGCGGAAGCTAATAGTTTCAGACATGGGTACCGGAAGCGGCGCGATTGCATTGTCGATCGCTCATGAAGTTCCAAATGCAGAGATCCATGCTTCGGATGTATCAAGGGAAGCGTTGGCACTAGCAAGATCGAATCTTGCAGGATTGGGTCGATCCGCGACGCGAGTCCAGCTGTACGAGGGCGATTGGTTTGACGCCTTACCCGACGATTTATTTGGCACGCTGGATGTTTTGGTTTCCAACCCTCCATATGTCTCACCACACTATGAACTGCCATCAGAGGTCGCTAATTGGGAACCATCGAACGCGCTGATAGCAGGTAGCGCCGGCTTTGCCAACTTGGAGCACATAGCGCGTGCAAGCAGACAGTGGCTTTGTCCGGGAGGATGGCTGGTCCTTGAATGTGGATCAGATCAAGCAGTCCGGTTGCACAACCTTTTAGTGGCTCGCGGGTATACAGAAGTCATCATCAAAAGTGATTTAGCAGGGAACGATAGGGCGGTGATGGCGCGCCGACCCCTTGACGACGTGGAGCCCCGACACTTGTCTGCGGCCTCCGCTGCCCTGCGCCGTGGGAATCTAGTGGTCGCTCCAACAGACACTCTCCCCGGGTTACTGGCGAGATATGTTGATGCTGAGGCGGTGAAAGCTTCCTACAGCGCGAAACAAAGACCACATAGCGAGCCGATGCCCGTGCTAGTGAGTGGCGTTCATCAAGCCGATGAACTCGTTGAACTGGACGCGAACAGCAGACAACTCATTGGACGTTATTGGCCCGGAGCATTGACGATCGTCGCAAGACGCCGTGGTGGGGTGGACCCCGTGCACGGAGGTGCCACGTTGGGTGTTCGCTGCCCCGAACCAGGCTGGCTGCGTCTTCTAATTGACGACGTCGGCCCTGTCACCGGCTCTAGCGCGAACTTGCATGGGATCGAAACCCTCAACAGCGCCCAAGACGCGGCGGCTGAACTTTCATCCAATGTCGACTATGTGATCCCGGGACGGTCTCCGGGTGGAACCGCGTCGACTGTTGTCGACGTAACAGGCGACACCCCTAGGGTGCTTCGCTCTGGCCCAATAGGAGAGATCGAACTTGACCTTGGTGCCTAAATCGTTGATTGCTTGCGATGGGCAAAACGCGTCACCGCGCGTGCCTATTCGCGCGCGAAGATAACGGCACGCCCGTTGGGAGGTCTTCGTTGTCTGTTATTGCTCTTGGAGCCGATCATGCAGGATTCTTGCTTAAGCAAATCATTGCCCAACACTTGCTAGATGATGGTCATGAAATCGTCGATTGTGGAACTAATGACGAGAGCAGAGTGGATTATCCCGATTACGGAGCGGCAGTTGGGGAATCGGTTGCCAATGGTGGCGCAGAGCGCGGCATCGTTGTGTGTGGAAGTGGTATCGGCATCGTCATGGCCGCTGGAAAAATTCCCGGGATTCGAGCTGCCACAGTTCACGACACCACATCTGCACGCTTGACCCGTGAACATAATGACGCCAACGTGATCGGAATCGGGGCTCGTTTCGTCGCTGAGCAGATGGCGTTAGACATAGTCGAGGCTTACCTGGCTGCCTCATTTGAAGGTGGGCGTCATCAGCAACGAATCGCGAAGCTGGATGCTCTTGACAGCGCAGACGAAGGCTCGGCGTAGAACGCGCGTATAAACACTCAACGTTCAAGGCATGCTTTTGCGGCAACCAGCCTCGACAATTGCGAAAGGCGCAGATCGATGACGACCCCCAACGCCGTGTGGACGGTTGGACCGGACCCTGAAATCGAACAACTCATTCAGCAAGAAGTGGAACGTCAAGCCACAAGCCTTCAACTCATCGCCTCAGAAAACTTTGCTTCGCCAGCGGTGATGGGCGCGACTGGCAGTGTCTTCACGAACAAGTACAGCGAGGGTTATCCACGTCGCCGGTACTACGGAGGCAACTCTAATGTTGACGTAGTAGAGCAATTAGCAATCGACCGGGTCAAACAACTATTTGGTGCTGAACACGCAAATGTTCAACCCCATTCAGGCTCACAAGCCAACGCCGCGGTCTACATGGCGCTCCTTGATGCTGGTGACACGGTGATGGGAATGAGCCTTGACCACGGTGGACACCTCACCCACGGCTCACCCGTGAACGCCAGCGGCCGTTTCTACAATTTTGTCTCCTATGGCCTGACGGCGAGCGACGAAAGAATCGACTACGAAGCGATGCGCGTGACCGCTCTCGCTGAGCGCCCAAAGCTGATTGTCGCTGGCGCTACCGCGTACCCGAGACGGATTGACCCTGAGCCGTTCCGACGGGTGTGCGATGAAATCGGCGCATATTTTATGTTTGATGCGGCTCACATAGCTGGGTTAATTGCAGGAGGGCAGCATCCGAACCCTGTTCCCCACGCCGACGTTGTTACCTTCACCACCCACAAGACTCTTCGAGGACCTCGAGGCGGTTGCATCCTTTCAACCGAAGCCCTCGCAAAAAAAATTGATAGCGCAGTGTTCCCAGGTAACCAGGGCGGCCCTCTAGACCACGTGATTGCAGCCAAGGCGATCGGATTTCGTGAAGCACTCGACCCCGGGTTCGCTGAATATTCGGCGCGTATTGTTCAGAATGCTGGAGCGCTAGCGGATGCTCTCGCTGCCCAGGGGTTCAGATTGGTTTCAGGGGGCACGGATAATCATCTTCTGCTTGTGGACCTGCGAAGCTTCGATGGTGACCTGACAGGGAAAGTCGCCCAAGAGGTACTTGATCTTGGCGGAGTGACTCTCAATCGGAACACGATTCCTGATGACCCTCGTTCTCCCTTTGTAACGAGCGGTGTACGGATGGGAGTGTCTTCGGTCACTACGCAGGGTATGGGGGCCAACGAAATGGCGATGATTGCTGACTTCACGGCACGCATACTGCGCCAGCGTGACGACACAGGCGCAGTTCAAGCAATCGCTCTTGAGGTAGCTGAACTTTGTGCAAAGTTTCCCCCCTACCCAGATTGAAGTTCATCGCAGGGAGTCAAACCCGCGATGGTGCCCCTCCCCACGAGATCTCCGTCGCGTAACTAGGCTTGAGAGATGGGCACACGGGTCGCGGCCCGCGACTGATGTCGCCGGTAAGTAGGACAATCCAGTGAGTAGGACACTCCAACACGCACTTGTGCTGGGTGCAGCAACGATCGTGACCTACTTGAGCACGTTCGTTGTTATGAAAATCGCGCCGAAAATGGGTGCCATGAAGAACCCTAATGAGCGGGGTGTCCATCAGCGTCCGACCATGACTGGCGGCGGGGGCGCAATGTTCTTGGGCATGCTGGCTGCCTTGGTACTGGCAAGCCGCCTATCAGGGTTCGCTCAAGTTTTTGCAGGATCTTCTGAGGCGTTAGCGGTGGTAGTTGCGGCTACTGTCATGTTCGCTATCGGCACGATTGACGATCTAAGGGAGTTGTCAGCGCCCGCGAAAGTGGCTGGGCAAGTGCTATCTGGGAGCCTCCTCGCCGTTTTAGGTGTCACCCTCTTGTACTTCAGAGTGCCCTTTGGGCAGCTAGTGGTCCTTTCAGCGGATTGGGCGACCCTCATCACGGTTCTCTTGGTAGTGGTCGTCGCAAATTCAGTGAATTTGATCGATGGTCTAGATGGTCTTGCTGCTGGGACCATCGCTATCGCCGCGGGAGCCTTCTATATCTACAGCGGGGAATTGCAGAATGCAGGCCTGATCAGCGATACGAACCTCGGTCCACTGCTCGCACTCGTGACTCTCGGGGTGTGTCTCGGCTTCCTCCCTCACAACTTCCACCCGGCCCGAATCTTCATGGGTGATGGGGGAGCGCTGCTATTGGGATTACTGATGGCTTCTGCGACCATGACTGTGGGTGGCCGAGTCGTTGACCAGTTCAGTGGTCAGGTCTATTTCTTCTTCGCTCCGATAGCGATCCC
>DCYM01000159.1:0-7696 GCA_002331465.1 Candidatus Neomicrothrix sp. UBA2110
AGGTATGGCGACTTGGCAAGTCGGTGATGTCGCGGTCACGAAGGTGTTGGAGATTGAGAAACACTGGCCGTTCTCGGCGTTGCTTCCAGGGGCAGAAGGCGTCATTGATGAACTGGCGTGGCTGCGACCCGATTTTGTTACCGACGAAGGCCGGATGAAGCTATCAATTCACGCTCTTGTTTTGAACTCAGAAGGATCAGCGATCATCGTTGACACGTGTTGCGGTAACGACAAGTCTCGGCCGGGCGCTCCTCCGTTCGACAATTTACAAACGGACTTCATCGGAGAACTTGAACGGTCGGGCTACAGCCCTGAAGACATCGACATGGTGGTCAGCACACACCTGCACGTCGATCATGTCGGTTGGAACACTCGCCTGGTTGGAGACACTTGGATGCCGACCTTCCCCAACGCCGAATATTTCTTCGTTCAAGATGAGTTCGACTATTGGCGAAGCGAACCGCAGCATTACGGGCCAGTCTTCGAGGATTCAGTGCAACCAATACTTGATGCCGGTATGGCGACGATCGTCACGAGCGACCACCGTCTAACCAGCGAGGTGGCCTTGGAGTCGACTCCGGGTCACACTCCTGGCCATGTGAGCGTCACTATTAACTCTGCGGGACAATCAGCGCTTATTACGGGCGACATGACTCATCATCCGGTCCAGTTTGCCAAACCTGGCCTGGCGTCAAGCGCCGATTGGCGTCAGGACATTTCCACTGCAACCCGTCGCGAGGCGTACGAACGTTGGAGTGATGGCCGGCTGGTTATTGGCACGCATTTCGCTGGTCGCACTGCCGGTCGCATCATCGCAGAGGGCGACGCTTGGCGCTTCGACGTTTCGTGAGTTCATCGATGCCTTGCAGCGAAAGAGAAACGCCCACAGCAGCGATCACTGCGTAGTGAATTCGTGGTGCCATCACCAACGTGCAAATCAGCGTGCCAATCGCTAACAGGGCATCTCGTCGTGACCTTTTCACCAACTCAAGCAAGGTGTGGAAGTTAAACAACGGCTGTACAGCAATGATTACGATCGCCGCAAGGACCGACTTCGGCAAGGTTTCCAAGACGCTAACCAAGGGAAGAAAAGCCAAAACAAGAAGACCGACGAACACCCCGACCCAGCGAGTTTCGCCGCCTGATAACCGGTTCAGCGAGCTACGAGAGAAACTGCCCCCGACCGGGAATCCACCGAAAAGACCGGAAGTGATGTTCGCGATGCCTTGCCCAGATAATTCTCGTGATGCATCCCAAGATTCGTCGTCTCGGTCTGCAAACCCGCGGGCAATGGACGATGGTTCAGCAAACTGAATGAATGAGATCACAAGGGCGCTGAGGAAGATCGAACCGAACGCATTCCAAGGTAAATCCAGCTTGAGGGACGGAAAATTGTTCGGGATGGATCCCACCAAAGCAGCTGGATATGAGCCCGACCGACCAATCGCCACAGCAATGACGACTGCGATCAGAACCCCTGGGAATCTTCGACCAAACCGGCGACGCCCAAGGAGAACTAGAGCCCCAGTGCCACAGGTCAATAAGATCGCAAATGGCTCCCAGGTCTCAACTGCTTGAAGAGATCTAAGGGCACGAACTATTACTTGCCCGTCCGTGTCAGATCCGAGGGCGGAGGGTAACTGTGAGGAAGCAATCAACAATGCGGCTCCGCTAGTGAAGCCGGCGACTATTGCAGGAGTCATCAAGAATGCGACGCGACCCAAACGTGCAGTGCCGAAGATGATCTGAAAGAAACCGAGCATGGTCGCCATGAGTGCACCGAGTGCGACGTATTCGGCTGTACCGGGGGTTTCAATGGTTGAAAGAGCGCCGAAGGCCACGATCGCCGTCAGTGCTGTGGGTCCCGTCTGAAGAAACCGCGATGACCCAAACGGAGCTGCAACGATCGGAGGAATTGAAGCGGCTAGTAGGCCGACATAGGCCGGCATTCCCGCCAACTCTGCGTACGCAAGACATTGAGGAATCAACACAAGAGCGACCGCTATGGCCGCCGCGGCATCTCCTAGTCGCGGTTTGGCCATTACTGGCCAAAGGGGTGGTCGACGCGAGTCTCTAAACATCAATACGTGTCGGAATGGTTCTCAGACCAACAGATTGAGTCGTAGCAGCGTGACATTGTCCGGGTCGATTCGTAGGTCGTTAAGCACAAATTCTTCGACCCCACCATGAGTTTTGTCGATGTAGTCCAGCGCCCGTGTCATTGCGCCCCGTGGTGCGGATAACGCCGGTCGGATGGCTTCAACATCGGCACCAGCCGCTTCAATGGTCGGTCTGAGCTGTTCAATACGACGCTCTGACCTGAGCGTATTTGTCAATTCGTAGTCGTCGAGAACGAGCCCGCGTTCAACGCCGCACAACTCCAAAATCAACGCTGCAGCGATGCCGGTGCGATCCTTGCCAGCTGTGCAATGAAAGAGCAGTGGCCAGCAATCTAAGTCAGCTGCCAACTCGAGAAAGTTCGCAAATCTATCCCCCGAATCGGAGAGCATTTCGATATAGCTGTCTCCGACGTCATCAATCGTTACGGAAGTAATCTCTCCGGAACGAATCCGGTCCACGAACTCTTGTTGCTGAGCTATTTCATCCCCGATTGGCAGAGGCGCATGAGTTGTGACCGTGGACCAAAGACGAGAGACGTCGCGACTGGCTTCTGCAGAGGTACGAAAATCGATAACTGTGCGAATTCCGTACCCGGCCAACTCGTCTTGGTCGTCATCGGTTAACTGACTGAGGCGATCGGAGCGAAAGATCGCGTTGGTGCGCACGTAACGACCGTCCGCAGCTGGGTAGCCGCCGATGTCACGACAATTCATTGCTCCTGTTAACGGGACCACAGCCGCATCGCGATTCACGACTTTGGACGCGGTTCTCGAGGTAGGCCGAGAATTCTCTCGCCGATGATGTTTCGCAGGATTTGAGTGGTGCCACCCATGATTGTGTATGCAGGCGCATATACGACGTTTCTGGAAACCCTGTTCACGAGCATCGTCTCAGCACCTACGGCGAGACCGATGAAGTTAGCAACTTCCTGTTCGAATTCAGTGCAAAAAGTTTTAGTTACCGCCGAATACTGGGGAAAGGGCGTCTGGCGCAGCACGTTGCGAAGCACCATGTCACGGCCGATTTGGTATCCCGTTTCGATTCGAGCCATTTGTTGGCGAATGATCGGGTCGGCCGTATCGGCCTTCTCTTTCATGTCTAGATACAGGCGCTGATTTGATGCAAGTCGATCAATGCCACCCCGCTCGTGTTCCAGTTGGCGCATGGTTTGACCGAAGCTGTTATTCAACTCACCCACCAAGTTTTGCTCTGGAACCATGACATCGTTGAAAAAAACTTCATTGAAGTGCGCGTCACCTGAAGCATCCTTGATTGGTTTGATTTCGATCCCGGGTGACCTCATATCTACAACGAACTCGCTCATACCTTTATGAGGTGCAGCATCGAGATCCGTACGACAAATCAAATAGCACCAGTCAGCTGTTCGAGCCCCACTTGTCCAAATTTTTTGGCCGTTAACGACCCATTGGTCACCATCTTTGATCGCCTTTGTGCTTATTGCCGCTACATCCGACCCTGCGTCTGGTTCCGACATGCCGATGCACCACTTAGATCGACCTTGTCTCATTTCTGGCAAGAAACGTTCCTGTTGCTCCTCGCTGCCGTAGCTAAGGAGCACCGGACCAATCTGTCTATCGGGGAAAAAGGAACCTGCCATCGGAGCTCGACCGAGTAAGAGCTGTTCGGTGACAACGAATCGTTCGACTTCGGGGCGCCCATCCCCGCCTTTCTCGATCGGCCAAGTCATGCCGATCCAGCCCTTGTCGGCCAACCGCAGAGTGAATTCGTCGCTATAACCAACCAACCAGCCGTCATCGGTGTTGAACAAATCGGAGGTTGCGTCGGTGACCCAATCGCTGGCTTCAGCTGCCAGTTCGTCAAGTTCACTTGGCCAGGTGTAGTCCATCGCCTTCTGAGCGTAGCGAGGAGCTTTACCTTCCACCCGTTCGCAATCAGTTGTGGCCTGTAGCCTCACGCAGATGCGAGCAGTGGTGATCCCTAAATATGGTGATGCAGACGTTTTGGAGTTAAGAGAGATCGCTGACCCTGAACCGGGCCCAGATCAGGTTTTGGTTGAGGTTGTAGCGTCTGCCATGAACCGTGCAGACCTTCTCCAACGCGCGGGTCTATATCCGGCTCCCGGGCCGAAACCTCTCTTTGAGATTCCTGGGTTGGAGTTCTCCGGTCGAGTTGGCTCCGTTGGGTCACAAGTAGAGCGATGGTCGATCGGTGACGAAGTCATGGGAATAGTGTCGGGCGGCGCAATGGCCGAAAAGGTTGTTACGCATGAGCGGATGCTTCAATCGGTACCCAAAGATATCGACGTTGCTGACGCCGCTGCGATTCCAGAAGTGTTCATGACTGCCCATGACGCACTTGTCACCCAAGGGGGTCTCACATCTGGCGGTCGGGCGCTGGTTCACGCCGGAGGGTCCGGGGTAGGTACTGCGTCAATTCAAATTGTCAAAGCCATTGGAGCCCAGGTAGCGGTCACTTGTTCGAGGAACAAAGTTGACCCATGCCGTGAGCTTGGGGCAGATCTGGTCGTTGATTACAACGAACAAGATTTCGTTGAGGAAATTGCGCTTTGGACCCAAGATCAGGGCGTTGACGTTGTCCTTGATGTGATTGGTGGCGACTATCTGGCTAAGAACCTTCAATGCCTCAAAATTCAGGGACGGATAATTCAAGTTGGAGCGATGGGTGGCCCGGTTGCTTCTTTTGCTCTGGGAGCTTTACTCCCAAAGCGAGCGTCGCTTATTGGGACAGTTTTGCGTTCTCGGCCAATTGAACAAAAAATTGAAGCTAATCAGCTGTTCGTCGCGGAGTTATTACCGCGATTCGAAGATGGCAGCCTAAAGCCTGTTATCGACTCGAGATACCCGCTGGCTGATATTGCGGCTGCGCACACTTATATGGAAACCAATGCGAATATCGGAAAGATTCTGATCGATATCTAGATGGCTTATTGGCTGATGACTTGTGTTGATCAGCGATTCGCGATCGGTACGTAGTCTCGTTCGCCTGGGCCGGTGTACTTCTGGCGCGGTCGATAGATTTTCTGCTCGGGGTCATCGAGCATTTCCTGCCAGTGAGCGAGCCATCCTGGAGTACGCCCGATTGCGAACAAGACGGTGAACATATCCATAGGAAAGCCCATTGCCTCATAGATCAACCCGGAGTAGAAGTCCACGTTTGGGTAAAGATTACGGTCAATGAAATAGGAGTCGTTTAAGGCGACCTCTTCGAGTTTCATTGCAATGTCCAACAGGGGGTTCATCCCGGTCACAGAGAAAACTTGGTCGGAGGTTTCTTTGATGATCTTGGCCCTCGGGTCATAGCTCTTATAGACCCGGTGACCGAAACCTTGGAGCAACGTCTCCCCGGTCTTCACTTTTTCTACATAATCCGCCACGTTGTCGAAGCTTCCGATCTCGTGAAGCATGCGGATAACAGCCTCATTCGCTCCGCCATGAAGTGGACCATAAAGACCACATGTCGCGGCGGCGACCGCTGAGTAGGGATCAGCGTTACTGGAGCCAACGGTTCGCATAGTCGTCGTTGAACAATTTTGTTCATGATCAGCGTGGAGGATTAGTAGCACATCGAGTGCTTTAGTGAGGACCGGATCTGGTTCATAACCGGGATCGGCGACGTTCCACATCATTCGGAGAAAGTTGCCCGTATAGCCCAGGTTGTTCACCGGATATTCGTATGGAAGTCCCAGTCGGTTCTTATAGGCAAAAGCGGCCATCGTTGGCATCTTCGCGATAAGCCGGATGGTCTGAATCAACCGATTATGGGGGTCGTCTATGTCTTTGGCTTCGGGATAGAACGTGGACAATGCAGCTATTGTCGACACCAAAGTGCCCATGGGGTGGGCGTCATAACGAAAACCCTGCATGAATCGCGTAATGTTTTCGTGCACGTAGGTGTGATAGGTGATGTGGTGGTTCCACTCTTCAGCCTGAGTTTCATCGGGGAGCTCTCCGTTGAGAAGGAGGTAGCAGACCTCAACAAAGTTTGATTTCTCGGCAAGTTGTTCGATCGGATAACCGCGGTAGCGGAGAATGCCGTTCGCTCCGTCGATATAGGTAATTTGACTATTGCAGTTGGCAGTCGACAGATAGGCAGGGTCGTAAAACCACATTCCTTTGTCGAGCTCGCGAAGAGCTGCCGATGAGATAGTGCCATCCACAATTGGGACTGTGACACTGCCTCCGCTGCGGTTGTCTGTGATCGTGAAGGACTCTTCTGACACGCGCTTTTCCTTTACTTTTTTACGTCGCAGTTTTCCACTTTGGGGGCCGAGCCCTCTGGTGCGCCGTTGCACTGCTCGACCATTCCCCGCTCCGGACCGTACCTCAACTTGTTGCTGCTCGCCTCTTTGAGTGGGTTACATTTCTGTGCGAAAGCGGTGGCCTTCTCTACTTGCCTTGCTTAAAAGCTGTGGGGACCGGCATTAGATTCTTCAAAGCGGGGAATTATCGTGCCGTCGGTTCGGCAGTCGTTCCCGTTTTGAGCTGAACAGATCAACGAGATCAACAAGTTCCTTGCGGGTGTCTTCAGGGTTAATTACGGCGTCTACGAAACCTCGCTCTGCCCCCACGTATGGGTTCAGATAGGTCTGTTCGTACTCCTCGACCCAGGTCGCAGTGTCTTCTTCTGAGGCGCCGCGTTGCAGAATTTGAGCGGCCTGGGTGGCGCCCATGACAGCGATCTCGGCAGTTGGCCAAGCTAGGTAGGCATCGTTACCCATTGTTTTAGAGTCCATGACGATGAAGGCGCCACCGTATGACTTTCGTAGAACCACCGAGATGCGCGGAACAGTTGCTCTCGCGTATGCGAAGGCCATCTGCGCTCCATGACGGATCATGCCTCTCCATTCGAGATCTTTTCCTGGGTAGAAACCAGGTGTATCCACGAACGTGATGAGTGGCAGGTTGAATGCATCACACATTGAGACGAAACGGGCGCCTTTCTGAGAAGCCGGGATATCGAGGGTTCCTGCAATCGCTATCGGTTGATTTGCGATAATGCCGACGGGTCTGCCACCCATACATGCGAAACCGGTGACGAGGTTTTGAGCCCACCCGCCGCGTAATTCTAAGAAGTCGTCGTCGTCTATGACCAAGCGAATGACGTCTCGGACGTCGTAGGAGCCGCTGGGGGCATCAGGCAGCACATCTCCGGCCTCAGGAGTCGTCCGGTCCACAGGGTCAGATGATGGTTGGAATGGCGGTTCGTCGCCATTGTGGTCGGGCATGAAGCGGAGAATGTCGCCGATAGTCGAGAGAACTTCGTCGTGGGGAACAACGATGCTGGCTGCGCCAGTGTCTCGAAAGTGGACCGAGGCGCCACCTAATTCTTCAACGTCGACTCGAACGCCTGTCATTTGCTGAACAGGAACTGGACCACTAACGAAAGCGTAGGCATCCTCGGCCATAACCACGACATCTGCGAGACCGATGAGTAGCGCCGTTCCTGACACCGCCGGTCCGGTTACTCCAGCGAGAATGGGCACTACGCCCGATGCTTTGGTGAGTGCCCGTGCCGCGCGACCCCATCCGTCAAGGGCTGCGACGCCGTAATGGGCGTCAGCTCCTGAAGAGGC
>DCYM01000159.1:8101-9436 GCA_002331465.1 Candidatus Neomicrothrix sp. UBA2110
TCAGGTGTAAGCGCCCCTCGATGTTCAGGGTCTTCTGCTTGGATCAACATGACGGCGCGACCGGCGAGGTCATGAACCCTTGCCACTGCGTGTGCGGGTGTTCCTTCGCGTATTTGCAAGGCGATGGGAGTCGTCACGGTCCTGAGCGTAGGCGCGTTAGGGCTGAGAGTAGTGATGATCAGTTTGAACTTAGCTAGACCGCTGTAAGTCCTTCGATCGTGGGGGCCATAGTCCGCACGACCTGTCGAAGTACATCTCGCGTCGCTGAAGCTGGCGCGGAGAGCATCCCTCTGCGACGGATCGCTAGACCGACGTGTCGTGGAGGAACGTCTTGTAACGAAAGAACGGTCCATCCTCCGCGACCGATCCATGAAGGGATTGCGGTTACAGGCACGATCGCTGGTGCGTATCCCTGAAAAGCCAACGTGGCTGCAAGTCGAATTCCATCGAGCTCAGCGACAGTTCGCAATTGTATGTTTTCGGTCCGTGCCGCTTCATCTATCAAGATACGTAAATTTGAGCCGGGCGGACTGAGTAGCAACTTGTGTTTTTCGAGTTCAGTAATGCGAATCGGTCGGTCACCTGCGGAGGAGAGTTCGTGTCCTTCTGGGGCGATAACAACTAGCTGTTCTTCGAACATTGGGCTGGTGAAAAGTTCGTCATGTTGCAGGGGTGTGTTGACAACGGCGAGGTCAAGGTCCCCATGTTCGAGTAATGGAATTAGTGCAGTGGTAGTTGAGTCGATCACCGTTGTGACCACGTCAGGGAAACTACGGCTCAGTTCGTCGAGTAAAGATGGTAGTAACCATCGCCCCGTTGTGCCGATTATTCCGAGGCGGACACGGCCTGTCACTCGCGAGGTCATTGACGTCACATCGTCGCGGAGTGCTGCTAGTTCAGTATTGATCCGCCGCGCTCGAGTCAAAACCACCTCGCCCTCAGCGGTGAGCTCCCCGGCGCTTCTGTCGACCAGGATTGCTCCGAGGTCATCTTCAAGACGAGCGATGTGTGTTGAGATGTTGGATTGGACGGTGTCTAAGGCACGGGCAGCCGCCGAAAAGCGGCCGTGTTCTGCCACGGCGGCTAGGGCATCTAATTGTTTGAGTTCCATGGATTCAGGGTATCCGATTTACTCAACCCATCTATAAAATAGATTAAAAGTATCTATCACTTCGACTTGATGAATGACCAATGGGTAACTAAGTTGTTTCTTGTCGGGAACATACGGCTTCCCCCAAAGTCGCTCGACACTTATCGATTGCCTAAAGGGTGCCCCCCACCCTGGCGATCAGCCGAGGCAGAGCCCCGCTTTGCTGGCGGCTTTCGAAACCGGCC
>DCYM01000170.1:0-5385 GCA_002331465.1 Candidatus Neomicrothrix sp. UBA2110
GAGGCCTATCGTCTTTCTTGAGCTTCGCGTTATATGACTACCGTCGAACGTGCGATCATGCAGTATGAGCGCAGATTCCACGGTTACGTACGAACGCACTGGGCGTGTTGCAGTCATTACCTACAATCGCCCTGAAGCCCTCAACGCGGTGAACGGCCAGTTACGTAAAGACCTCAATCGGGCCTGGGAGACGCTGCGCACCGACGACGAGGCCTGGGTGGCAATCGTCACGGGTAAAGGCAAAGCGTTCTGCGCTGGAGCAGATCTAAAGGATCCTGGTAGTTCCGTTGGTAATGATGACCATTCGTTTTGGGAAGTTCCGAGCTTTACCTCCCTGGAGTCAGGCAAAGAGATTTTCAAACCCGTCATAGCGGCCGTCAATGGCTACGCAATCGGGTTTGGGCTGACAATGGTTGCGAGCTGCGACTTTGTGATCGCGTCGGACCGTGCTGAATTCGGCTTTCCCGAGGTTCAGCTTGGGGTACCGACTGTTCAAGGGGCCGTGAGAATGCCCAAACGCATCGGTTGGCAAAACGCAATGGAATTGCTACTGCTCGGGGACCGCGTGAATGCGCAACGGGCCAAAGAGATGGGTTTGGTGATGAAGGTGGTACCGCACGATGAGCTGATGGCAGAGGCGGCCGAGCTAGCGGAGAGACTGATCACTAATTCGGCGCCACTTGCCGTTCGAGCCACCAAAGAAATAGCCAGACGGAGCCAAGAAATGGGTTTTGTTGAAGCCATTCGCTTCGGCGAAACGATGCGCAAAGTGGCCGGTGCTACCGAAGACGCAAAGGCATTTCGCGACGCAACTAAATCAGGCCAAAAGCCGACATGGCAGGGCCGATAGTCTTGCGTTTCTAGGCCACTCTTTGGTGTCTTGTTCACCGGTGATTCAATGGCCCGCGATATGGAGAGAGCAGAAATGGAAATCAATGGTCACTGCGACGAACGTTTTTCGGTGGTTCGAGACGCATTCGAAGCAAACTTTTTGGCTGACGAAGAACTCGGTGCAAGTGCCGCAGTCACTGTTGACGGTCAATACGTAGTCGACTTGTGGGCAGGCCAACGTAACCACAACGGTGACCCCTGGGAGAGAGACACCATCGTCAACGTCTACTCGACGACGAAGACGATGGCATCTATTTGCATTCTCATGCTGGCCGATAGAGGAGTAATTGATTTCCAAAAGCCTGTTGCCGAATATTGGCCGGAATTCGGTAGCAACGGGAAAGATTCTGTTCTGGTGCGCCACGTCATGACCCACCAGACTGGTTGTTCAGGATTCCCAAGGCCGGTAACCCCCGAAGAGCTCTACGACCACGACCTTATGGCTGGCCTTCTAGCTGGGATGGAACCCTGGTGGGAGCCCGGCACAGCCCCGGGGTACCACGCGATAACTCAAGGAACCCTCCAAGCTGAACTAATGCGCCGCATCGACGGACGCACTTTAGGCACGTTCTTTCGAGACGAAGTAACCGCTCCCCTTGGTGCTGATTTCCACATCGGGTTGCCGTTATCTGAGGGACACCGCGTGGCTCAACTAGACGTTCCGCAAGAGGGAATAGATCAGATAGTGGAGTCCGACCCCGACTCGATAGCTGCAAGAACCTTTCGCAGTTGCCGCTTGGACGGCACTGAAACCGAGACAGATGAATGGCGCAGCGCCGAAATTCCAGCAGGTGGAGGAATTGGCAACGCTCGATCAATTTCGCGGGTGCACTCAGCGATCGCCTGCGGCGGAACCATCGACGGGGTCACATTGATGAAACCCGAAACCATAGAGGCCGCTTTGGATCGCCAAACCTTTGACCGAGACCTAGTGCTGGGACTGAATGTGCCGTATGGAACCGGTTTCGGTATTAACCATGAACGGATCCCTCTGACGCCAAGCGATCGCACCCTTTACTGGTTCGGATGGGGTGGATCCATGGGAGTCATGGACCTCGACGAAAAAATCACCGTTTCTTATGCCATGAACAAAATGGCTGGAGGTTTGGTAGGCGACGCCCGAGCTTTCAACCTGATTGCCGCGACCTACGCTGCCATTGGGAAATAACTAAACGGCTGACGCTCATGGAGCTTCATATAGCGTCGGGATGCCCTGGATGTCTTCAATAACTCCTTGCGGTAAATCAGCAGGAAGTTCGGGAGACGCGCTAGCTCCAATCGCGTCGGTCAAACCGCCGAATCTTTCTTCGATAGCGGTAACTATTTCGTCGTGTCTTCCGACAGCCGCAAACTGTCTCACCACGTCATCGCTGATCCGAGAAGCCATTTCCCCCCAACCATCATTTTTCGAGAGGTAATTAAGTTCTTCGCCTAGGTCAAGAAGATCATGCTGCTCAAGAACCGGCCAATACGCCTTAGTGCTTCCATAAAAGCCGATGCGGTAACGAACCCAGTCCATCATTGCCATTACCGACTCGTCGTCTGGTCCTGTGCAAACAAATCCGCCGCCACTTATTTGAAACGCTTCTCGAGCCTTACCGGCATGCGATAAGCCCGCCACCAACTGCGGTAGAACAGCTCCTTCGAGGTATTCGCGGGTGCAAAATGCGTGAAGCCGAACTCCATCACAGACTCGGCCAGCCGCCCGGAGCATCGCGGGTCCGACAGCCGCCATGGAGATAGCCGGCTGGGGCACGGTTAAAGGTTCTGGGGTGAAGTTCGGAGTCATCAAATTGAAGCGATAAAAGTTACCTTCGTAGTTGAGTTCTTCACCTGTCTGCCACGTATGCCAGATCGCCCTCACCGATTGGACGTATTCCTGCATGCGTGGAGCTGGAGCGGACCAGCTCACGCTGAATCGCCGTTCGTTGTGACCGCGCACTTGGCTGCCGAGCCCAAGTTCAAAACGCCCCGCGCTTGCTTGTTGTAGGTCCCAACCAATGTTGGCCGCGATCATCGGACTCCGCGGAAACGCGATCGCGACACCTGTCGCGAGTTCAAGACGCTGAGAGTTCACCGCCGCTACGGCAAGAGACATAAACGGGTCATGCCTATTTTCGAGAGCAACAATTCCGTCATAGCCGTCCGCTTCAATCCGGTGGACAGCCTCAGGAACATCGCGAAGATCCGCTTGGGGAAATGTGGTGTACACCTTCATGGATGCTGCTCTCGGGGAAGCACATCAACGAATTCGTCCCAGTTTTTCCACTCTGGCTGTGGAGGCAGGGTTGAACCACCAGGAGCGAACTCGGAGAGCGTCCCGGATTCCAGGTCATGAATGTAACGAGGGCAGTTGGGAAAGATCCTGCCAACCGTGATTTCTATGACCGCTTCAGCACCCACAAAATCGGCTATGTCGGATGGGTCAAGAAGGACCTCCGCTGTCCCATGTATACGAATCCGATTGGCCTTGCTGGTTTGTCGGATGAACAGCAAAGCCACTTTGTTGGTTTCATTGATGTTGCCGAGTGACCGAAACATCCCGTTGCCGTCATATGAGGGGAAGCGCAGCGTATGTTCGTCAACGACCTTGACGAAGCCGGGTCGGCCTCCCTTGTAGGACACATCCGGAAATCCAGTCGCGTCAACCGTCGCCAAAAAAAAATAGGCGGCCCTCTCAATGTAAGCGGCGGTCGGACCATCAATGGATTCGCCTACCGTTACTTCGTTCAGTCGATCGGCGAGACGGCGACTATCGAAGTGGTCTTGCAGACGACGTGCACCGGCTCCATACAGTTCCCCAACAGTGTCAGCCATGATCACACCCTACGCTTGGAACCATGACTCGATACAACGGCTACACCGGGGTTGAGGTGGAAGTTCATGATGATGGTGTTGTTGTCTGTACTTTGAATCGCCCCGACAGACTTAACGCCTTTGATGGCCAAATGCGACAAGACATTCACCGCCTGTTAGGCGAGGTTTCTTCCGATGACGAAGCCCGCGTTTTTGTGATGACCGGAGCGGGACGGGCCTTTTGCTCCGGAGCCGACCTCACGGCAGAAGATCGAAGAGGCTGGCCGATCCGAACCCACGAACCGATGTTCGGCTGGTGCAGCGACCTTTTGGAAATGCCCAAACCCACCATTTGTGCTCTCAACGGGTTGGCGGCGGGTGGGGGACTGGGTCTGTCCCTACTGTTCGACATCAGGATTTGCTCATCTGAAGCACGTCTCTTACCAATCTGGATGAAAAGGGCCATCCACCCTGATGACCTGATCACATGGACTCTTCCTCGACTCGTCGGTTATAGCCGAGCCCTCGAGTGGTTGTACGAAGCCGAAGAAATTCCGGTCAGCGTTGCACTCCAGGCGGGCATGATTAATCACGTCGTTGACCCCGATGAAGTGTTAGCTCGAACCATGGAACTTGCGCATCGTTTGGCTGCCGGTCCGACTGCTCATCACGCGATGACCAAACAGGCGGTGTTCAAGGGAATGCAGGGAGATAGTTTCGAGGCGGCACTGTTGGAGAGTTGGGGTCAGGCGAAAGCGCTTGCATCGGAAGACTTCCAAGAGGGCCTCTTAGCCTTCAAAGAAAAACGGGAACCGAAGTTCACTGGACGCTAACTGGGTTTGTGATCCTTGCGTGAACCCGCCTCCCAGTCTTCCATGAGCGGAGCAGATTCGAGAGTTCCCAGCACGTTGATCTGAGGCGATTCGCGCAGCGAACGTTTCATCTCAGCAAAGCCTGGAAAGCTCGCCAGTTCGATAACGGCGTTCCACAAAGGCACTGCCTGTTCGTCACTTGGTACCCGGGAAATGACCGGCCCGAAAAAAGATAAACCATCTGGAGGTTGAAACGAGATGATTGGCGTACCGACATCGCGACCGGTTCGCGAAAGAGCGAGCTCGGTTTCGGCTTCAATAACGCTGTCCCAAAGTTGATCATCAACTGCCGACGCGTACTGGGTTGGCAGTCCAGCGGTCGCGAGACATCGTTCGGTATGTTCAACAGTCCCTAGCTGCTTCCTTAAGCCCGGCTGTCGGTCCAGTTCCCAATAGTGGGTGCCGAACGCTGAGTAGAGGGCAGCCATAACATCACGCCCGCATTCCTCTCGAACCTTCGCCGCTGCTCTCAAAAACTTGAGCCCCGCTGTGTGCCCCTGTTCGTAGCCCGGCGGAAAGTCCGTTTCATAGTCCTTGTCTTTATTGAGAATTCTCAATGAAATAAACCGCCAGTCGACTGAATAATTAGTTTGTTCAGCCACCTTTTCAACCCAGCGAGAAGTAACCCAGGCAAAGGGACAAATGGGATCCCAAAAGAACTCGATGTCGTAATCATCGCTACTCATAAAGAACATGAATAGCAGGTATCGCCCCAGGCATCACACAGTTTCGCTTTACTTGAGCACAACATCCCTTTCACCCAGCCTCTAAGCGCTATTCGCTGACGGCAGGACTAGCCGACGGTGTCGATGGCGGTGGTGTTGGG
>DCYM01000170.1:5698-5935 GCA_002331465.1 Candidatus Neomicrothrix sp. UBA2110
GGCGGTGGTGTTGGGGTTGGTGTGTGCCCGCAAGATGGTGTTGTGTTGAGCGCCGAGCATGTCGAACAATCCACCGTCAGCACCAAGGGCACACAGGCCGGTGCCTGCTGGTGTGACGTCGATCAACTGACCGTTCAACGTCTCGGTGTTGAAGACTTTGGTGGTGAGGGCGGTGATGTCAGGTGCGATGGCGATGTCGCCGAAGGTGTAGATCTGTCCGGACGCTGACAACAAGTA
>DCYM01000181.1:0-5762 GCA_002331465.1 Candidatus Neomicrothrix sp. UBA2110
CACCATCGACATTCCAATTCCTTGACTGATCATCGGTTCTTGTAGATCTTCGATGCACCACGGTGATTCCGAACTCAAGTAGGCGCACCTGTGTTCTGCTATTTCCTGGTGTTGGGACTGAAACCTATGCCACACCGCGACCAGGATCTCTGCGGTACCGCTAAACGCTGTGTCGGGTAAAGGTAAGAGTTCTGCAGTTTCAAAAATAGAAACCACCACATCTTCAAAAAGGTGTTGTTGAGTGCCCTGGTAAGCAACGAAATAGAAGGCTGCCTTTCCGGAACTACTGCGGCAGCGACGTGTAATCGAACCCGTGGGAGGCTCCCCTTCAGGCCGGTTCGCATCGTCGAAAGAAGCGCACAACTCAAATTGTTTATCGACGTTTGCGGTTGTTGTTTGAGTTGAGCTCGAAGAGGTCGTGGCTGCGGGCGAGACTGTTGTTGTGGGCGCCTCCAGCGGCTCAGCTTTCAGAGAATCAGGCGACAGCGAGTCAACCTCGTTCTCCGCAGGTTCCGGCGCGTTGCCTGTTTGAGGCCTCAAATCTGCAGTAGTTGTTGATGCGACGCTCTGCCCAGAATCCGAGCAGGAGAGCAATAATGCCCCTACTGCGACGAACTTCAGAACGACCCGCACAAGAGCGCCTCCCTGTTTCACGTTACTCGGGGTCGCCCGCACGCTATCTTCAGGAATCTCCTTAGAAAGACGAAGGTGTGTGGTCCGATGAGTAAACGCTATTTCGTGCAAATATCAACTGATCCTGACGTCGATCCGCGCAAGTGTGCTGTTGGCATGGCCTGTGCTGCTCAAGCTGTGACCGATGGGCATTTCGTACACGTTTTCTTTGCTTCCCACGCGGTGAAGCTCCTGCAAGTCGCGTACATTGACGCCCTGGACGAAAAGGTCTCACAGCCACCTGGACAATGTTCGGCGATGTTACACACGCTGATTAATGGAGCTGAGGGAATCTACTGTTCCACTGGCTCACAAGCTGTAGTCGGCGTGACTCCAGACAACGCGCATGAAGTTCTCGTCGGTGGCTACGAGCTCAACTGGAGTGGCCCTCCAGGGGTGGTGTCTCTCAGCAGTGAAGCCGATGTGGTTCTCACGTATTAACGCTGGGAAGGTTCCGGCCTCGTATCTTTTCAGGGGTCCGTTAGATGAGAAATGTGAGATTACGTTGGCCTACCTCTGCAGTTACCAACTCAACCCATTTTGCGGACATCTGCAAAGTTCCATTGACACGGCGGAGGCGATACTGCGCGTGGCCTGGCCAGACCCGCAATTCTCCGGTTGACTGCGCGGCGATCTCATAAATAACAAAGTTAGCTTTCGTTGAAATTTCGTCATCGCCAAGGTCAGAAACCTCGATGTTTGAGATTATTCGGCGCATCGGTGAGAACGGGAGCTGGGACAGCCGTTTTCCTGTTTTGAGTTGGCGTATGCGAGTCGCTACGCGAGTTCGATTGTCGTTCAGGTAAGACAGTTGCTCTGCAGGTTCACCCACAATTCGCCCTGCCGGAACCCAGTAGTGGAAGTCGTCCGTAAGGAGCGCTTCCCACTCATCAAGTTGGAACTCATCAGCCAGTCGCGCTTCGCGATACAAAAACGCCTCCACCTCCGCGTGTAGATCGCCGGCCATCACATCGACACGCTCCTGGTCATAACTTCGAGATAGCGGCGCCAGAAACCACGATTAGTGGTCTCATCTGAGGCGTCGCTTGATCGAGTACCCGTTTCGTCGACTTCCTCTCGGTGAAGACCCCGACTGAGGTCAATCCACCCACGATTTTGTTGAGCCCACGATCGATGGGTTCCCGAGATTCCTAACTGGATGCGCTCCGCTGTGATTGCATCGTCACTGGTGATAAACGATGCAGGCCCAACTGCTGCTTCAGTCTGACGTAAAAGTCGTTCATTGAAATCTTTTTCTACACCTTCGAATTGAACTGAGGTGTGCCGGTGGATCATCTCACCCGGTCCAAGAGGTTCCACCATGGCAATAACTAATTCGCCCAGAAAGAGATTCGGAAATAGAAACGCGTGGGGAGGCCCCTCCCAAAGCATTTTCTCGGCTGATTCGACCCCAACTCGCGTAGCTAACGCTTCGTAGTAGCCCTGGACCTTGTCTCGGGTAACCCCGAGCCATGAAAGCTCACTTTTGTAGCTTGGGCGAAAGTCAAGTTCAATGTGGCCGTTGCCGTGATCGACCGCCCGTGAACTACTGACAGCATCGCCGCCCACTGCCACCTCGTCGTAATACGTGTCCGTAGCAGCGGACATTGAGGCGTGCACGAAGCCAACGTGATACCCGTCGCTGTCGCTTTCGGGCCACAACTTCCAGTTGGATTGAACCCGATGAGCGATCCAGCCCTTCGACAAATCGATTCTGCCGGTCGGGCTCAGATCGCAGAGTCGGTCTATCAGGTCATATCCCGCGGCCCCCAAGTGCTCGTCCAGAGGGCCCGCTGATCCGTCAAGATTGACGAACACGAAGCCACGGTAACTGTCTATTTGCCCGGCCCGATCCAACCCGAGTTGTTCCTTTGGATTGGTGTAGCCATCAGGAAATGGGATCGCCCGTACAGCGCCATCGAGACCGAAACGCCAGTTGTGATAGGTGCACTGAAAGAAGGAACTATTTCCTTGATGTTCCCAACACAGAGTAGTTCCGCGATGGGCGCACCTGTTGGCTAAGACATTGACTGAATCATCGTGTTCGCGAACCATGATCACGGACTCGTTTCCCAGTTGACGCGTTACCCAATCGCCTTGAAGTTTTATTTCTGACTCATGCCCCACAAAAACCCATCCTCGGATAAAGATCCGATCCATTTCTTCTACAAACGCGTCGGGGTCGTGCAACAGGCTGGCGTGGATACGATCGCCCTGGACAAGTTGCTGGTAATCAATCGCCATGAGGGCATTGTTGCACGAGCCTCGAGATCTAGCACAAACCCTGCGCCGAATTGCCTTTACCAACGAGGTTTCAGCTCCTTTCGACGGCGCTTTCTATTCGAGGGCTTCGGCGATCGCTATCTCGCTGATCCGGTCAACGTCGTAGCCGAGGATGCCCTCCATCACCTCAAAGGCGTGGTGCCCAACCGGCGGACCGGAATCAGTCACTCGTCCCGGAGTGCGCGACAACCTGGCCCGCACTCCCTCCACAACCGTCGTGCCATGGGTCGGATGAGCGACCTCAACGAAATGCCCCAAGTGCGCTAGTTGGGGATCGGTGGCCGCTTCGGGCGCGTTTTGCACCCGGTAGGCGGCGACTCCCGCTGCTGTGAGTTGCTCGGCAACTTCATCAGCGTCCTGCGCTGATGTCCACGTCTCAATGGCAGCGTCTATTTCGTCAACGTTCTGCCTGCGGGCTGCGCCGTCAAGATCTGCCATTTCTGGTGTACCAATCAAGTGCGCCAACGCAACCCAGTCCGTATCATCCACGCAAGCCACCGCTACCCAACTGTCGTCGCCCGCCGAGCGATACACCCCATGGGGTACAGCAATCAGGTCCGTATTGCCTGTCCGGCTGACAGCTGCACCATTGGCAAACCACTCCAGAAGTGCTGGCGTCAGAAAATGGGTGGCAGCTTCGGCCTGGGAAAAGTCGAGAATCTGCCCTCCACCGCCCCGACGGCGGTGGTCGAGGGCCGACAACACTGCAGCAATGCCGAATCTCGGAGCCACATAATCGGTGTAGGCCGAGAACGGACCAGCGGGCAATCGATCGACCCAACCGGTCAGGTCGTAGAAGCCCGTAATAGCTGCCCCCATCGTACCGATCCCGGCAAAAGCGGCGAGTGGGCCGGTCTGTCCCATGATGCTCGAATGGATGGCGATCAAATCCGGATTGAGCTCTCGAAGGGTGGCATCGTCAAGTCCGAACCGGGCCATCACACCTGGAGCGAATGATTCGGTCAGCACATCAGCCCAGCGGACCAGATCCTTGACGACACCCAAGCCTTCGGGTTTCGATAGGTCCAACGCGATCGAAAGTTTGCCGCACGCCATGTTGTTATAAATCGCCGAATTTTCTGTTCCGGCCTCATCATCTACGAACGGGCCAACGGTTCGGCCGACGTCGATGGACGTCGATGACTCGACTCGAACCACGGTGGCGCCAAAGTCAGCCAAGAACCGGGTCATCAACGGGCCCGCCACCGCCCAGCAAAAGTCCAGGACCTTCAACCCAGCTAACGGCGGTTCCACGCTACCCTCCTCGCTGCTCGGCAGTCGACGCGTGGTTCTCTCATCCGATGTTGGTAGCTCATCCATAAGCGACTGGTGCTCACCAACATGAGGGGGACGACTCAGCGAGCGCAGCCCAGCTCGGTCGCTCACCACGAAGGCACCTGGGAACCGCACCACTTCACCGCCTCCAAGGTCGACGTCGTCCCAGAACCCTCGAGCAGCCATTTGCTCAGATGCGGCAACCTCGTCGATCGTGCTGATGGGCGCGATAAGAAGCTTTCGTTGAATCGCACCCTCAAGCAGCTCAACTTTGGTTTTTGATGAAGTGAACGTTTCCACTACCTGGCGAACCCGGTCATACTCCTCTTGCGGTTCGATTCCCTCATCGAGAAGCACGGCGTAGTCAATCCAGTCTTTGTCCCTGGTGCCTTCGTCGCAGAAACCTTCCTCATAAACCCACTCCATCAGCCGCCGGGTGAACACCCCGAGCGATGCGCCGAACAGGAAGGCGATGGTGACATGTCCATCGCTGGCAGGCCAGACGATACGAAATTGAAGTCCGCCATAGCTTCCCCCGCCAGCGGCTCGTTTGCTCGGTGTGCCGCCGATCGCCTCGGCGAGAATGGCGCTCTGCGTTGCCTCCATCGATGCAAGTTGGGCCGAGATCGACACATGTTGACCCAAACCGGATCGATGCCGCTCCCACAACGCCACCAGAGCGGCATCGGCAGCCTCGCCACCGGCATGTAACCAGGCTTGTGGTGAACTGACACGGACCGGCGGCCGGTCGACATCGCCGGCCACATGGAGCGCACCAGATGAGGCCCAGACCGTGAGTTCGGTAGCGGGCCAGTCGGACCGAGGCCCGTCATCGCCGTATCCAGAGATCGTGACGGTCACCAACCGGGGGTTCGCGGCTCGAAATGAGTCGAGGTCAGCGCCTGTTGATCCCGTGTCGATCACGATGTCGGCGCTCATCACGAGGCGGTCCAGGTCAGCGCGGCCAGCATCGGTGTTCGTATCGATGACCACGCTGCGTTTACCCCGGTTGTACGACCAATGCCACAAAGACCGTTCCGGATCAGGTTCGCCTCCTGCATACGGCGGGCGGTGGCGGCTACTCACTCCACCTGGCGGCTCGACCGCGATGACGTCAGCACCGAGCTGAGCAAGAATGAACCCAGCGAGTTGCCCGCGTTCGTCGGTCAAATCAAGCACGCGATACGGGGTCAGCACCCCCAAACCGTATCCCCATCCTCTGCCGCGGTTTCACAGCCGGCAGATCGTGAAACTATCTACAACAAGCTCGATCTCTCAGCGACCTGCCACGTGGAGGAAATCAGGCAACGAACCAGCAGCGGGCCCACCGATTAGCACCAACCCTCTTTGAGACCTTCCCGCTCAGTACGGAGCGACCTCTGTCTCGGTCCAATCATCAACCTCGCCAGAACACTCTCAAAGATCCTTCACCGGGCACCTATGCGGGAGCGTGCGACACAGTGCGGCCAAACCGCTGATTTTTGGACTCTGAAAGGACAGTGACCTGAGCTTTTGTGGTGTCGGAGGGGGGG
>DCYM01000181.1:6090-6338 GCA_002331465.1 Candidatus Neomicrothrix sp. UBA2110
GGGGGGGCTTGAACGCCCCCAGTCATCACTGAATCACAACACATGGTGCTCACCTGACCCACCGATAGTGGATGTCTGCCTCTCCCTCTTCATTATCACCGTTGGTTCCCCCCACCGCCCGAAAGCCATGCCGTTCATAAAAGCGTTGTGCCCCGCGGTTACTTCTGAACGTCCAGAGGTCAAGAGCCTCCGGGCGTTCGGCTTTCGCTCGTTCTATAAGGGCTGCACCAAGTCCTTGATTGGTCCAA
>DCYM01000153.1 GCA_002331465.1 Candidatus Neomicrothrix sp. UBA2110
AGAGTTAGCGCTGCTGATCCCGGTGCGCGGAAGACGTATTCCTTCTCATAGGGCTCACCTCGTTCGGTTATTGCCATTTCAAGGTTCACGATGGCGACATCTGCCGATGCGAGATCAGGTTGGACCTTGGTGAAGGGATCGATGCCTTCGGGCTCGGTGCGATCCAGCAGCACATCTCCACCTGCTAGGAGGGTCCATATTCGTGGGGGGTCAACCGTGGCAGCGGTGGTAGCGGTGGTCGTTACTTGTTCAGTAGTAGAGGGACTCGTCTCGTCTTCTTGTTGAGTCGACGCATCCACTGTGGTGGAGGTGCTGTCCGAAGTTAGAGAGGTCTGAGGCACATATTGGGTGTTATGCGTTGCCGTGGTTTCGCGCACAACGAAGATTGCTTTCTCTGGTTCAGGGTCAGCGCATCCAGATAGAACTAGCAGGCCTAGTCCCACGAATACGGAGAGGATGCAGCGTCGTAACACCGGGGACGAGTCTAAGGCCGCGGCTAGCGTGCTCGCGATGTACGGCTTTGTTCGCCAACCTAAATGGATAGCGGCACATCTCCTCACGTTGTTGCTGCTGACTACATTTATTTGGGCAGGTTTTTGGCAATTTGGCCGCCACCAAGATCGCGGGCAACGCAATGAAGCGGTCTTAGATCGAGCGACCGCGCCGATGCTCAGCGCACAAGATCTGTTCGGACCATCCAAAGACATTGAGTTCCGTGAAGCGCAACTGGAAGGAACATGGTCCACCGACGACGCGGTGTTGATACGTAACCGCAGCCACCAAGAAGCAGCGGGATGTCATCTTGCTGCGCCCCTGGCAACGAGCGAACTCGAGGGTGTACTCGTCGTCATCGGCTGGATTCACGAGGCCGAGTGTCAGGCCAAGATTCAAACCGCTCCAGCTGGTGCCGCATCACTTACCGGTCGAATCCGGTTGAGTCAGACACGGGGTGCTATCGGCGCGAGCGATCGTTCAACTGGAGTGCTTCGTACCCTCGCTCGAACTGACGTTGCCCGAGTTGACCAGCAGGTAAATTTGGCGCTCGCCCCTGTATACGTCGAGTTAATCCAGAGCACTCCCCCGATCGAACGAGCGATCCCTGTTGACCGGCCGCCCACGGACGTGGGACCGCATTTGGGTTACAGCGTGCAGTGGTTCCTATTTTTTGGGGTCGGAGCAGTTGGCTACCCACTGGTATTACGACGCCAAGCGCGTCGCGGCGAAGCTGAAACTCTTGAAGAAATAGTCGATTAGACCACGGACGCCATCCGCTCAACAATCATGGTGAGCATCTCGGGTGAGGTCGCAAAGTTCAGTCGAACGTGACCCGCTCCCTCGGATCCAAAATCCAACCCGGAGTTCAACGCGACTTGGCATCGCGACAAGAAGATCTCCGCCGGGTTCTCACCCAGATCAAGTTCGCGACAATCCAGCCAAGAAAGATACGTGGCCTGTGGGGGTCGGTACCTGACACCAGGAAGCTGTTCGGCTAACAAATCAAAGAGAAGGTGGCGATTGTGGTCTAGCCCTGCGACGAGTTCCGATATCCAGTCATCGCCGTGCTCCCACCCGGCGACGGTTGCTATTTGGCCTAGGCCGTTAATGCCTCCAAGCATCCGAGTTGAAATTTCCTTGAGCTGCGGTCCGTACCGCTCCGATGCGGTGTGGACGAACGCCATCCGCAGACCCGCCATATTGAAAGTTTTAGTGGCCGCAGTAATTGTGACGGTTCGTTCCGAAGCCAATTCACCAATCGATGCGGCTGGTATATGTCGCAGTGGTGCGAACACCAAGTCGCAGTGAATTTCGTCTGAAATCACGAGCAGGTCGTTACGTTCGGCAATATCGACAACCCTTGTGAGATCTTCTCTTGTCATCACCAACCCGCAAGGGTTGTGGGGGTGACACAAAAGCAGTGTCGAGACATCCGGATCAGCCGTGATGCTTTCGAGATGATCGAAATCAAGCGCCCAGCCTTCCTCGGTTTCTATCAAGGGATTGGAGACCCAGCGTCGACCTGATGCTTCAATGGTTGAATAAAATGGGGGATACACCGGGGTTTGGACGACGATCCCTGATCCGTCAGGGGTAAGGGTGCGTATCACCCACTCCAACCCTTGAATGACATCATGAACTCGTAGCACTTCAGATGTTTGAATTTCCCAGTTGAATGCCTTTTGCATCCGATCTTTGAAAGCTTCTAAAACCGGTATCGGTTCGTCGTAGAACCCGTAGCCCAGACCCCCAGATTCGATTCGTGACACAACAGCGTCAGTGATGAACTGGGGCACTTCCACGTCCATGTCTGCAACCCATGCAGACAACACATCGCTACCGTGCCGTTCCCATTTAATCCCTGGCCGGTTGCGGACGCGCTCAAGATCAAGGTCGAAGATCATGTGCGGAGGCTAGATGTTGGCCATCAGTAAAGCCCAATCATTCGGCCAGCAAGCGCGATTACTGCTGAAATCAGCACTGGTCTAATAACCCGATCGCCACCACGAACTGCTATCCGAGCACCTACCCAGCCCCCAACCGCAAATCCGACAGCCAATACCGCAGCGAAACCCCAATCGACTTGGCCTCGAGCAATAAACACAGGAACCGCGATGGCCGTAAGGACCAGGATCACGACCACTTTGACCGCGTTAGCGTTGACCAAGTCAAGGCCTGATCTCGATAACGCGATCACTATGAGGAGTCCAACTCCGGCCTGAAAAGCCCCGCCATACAGCCCAATCCCAAAAAACACGGCGGTGGTGAGAGCTGGATGCCAGCTGATGTGTTTGCCAGTTGAGCGAGGGGTGCGCAAGCTGAGGAACACCAAGGGGATCATTAGGACCCCAAAAATTCTTTCGAAGGCGGCGTCAGTGACGCTGGACACAAGGAGCGATCCGATAAGAGACCCTGCCGTCACCGGAACAATGACTGGAAGCGCGCGCTTCAAACCGGAGATGCCTTCTTTGCGGTAACCGGCGACTGACGAGGCGTTTTGTACCAGAACCCCCACGCGGTTCGTGCCGTTAGCAACCAATCCGGGTAATCCGACGAACACATTGAGTAAGGCAACCGTTAGCAACGACCCGCCGCCTGCCATCGCGTTCACTATTCCTGCGATGACGCCAGCTCCGGCAACAAGAAGTGCGTCGATCAGCTCCATCCCCGCCATCATTGCCGGTGAACGCGCCAGAAATCAGTCGGATTGGGCAATCTCTTCGTGAGACCGCCGTCGCGACCTCTACTCTCGGTGTTATGGCCGGCAGCACCTTTGGAGAGCAATTCCGTATTACGACGTTCGGTGAATCACATGGAGGCGGAGTCGGAGTTGTTGTAGACGGCTGCCCGCCAAGGCTCGAACTCGAGGTGGCCGACATTCAGATCGAACTTGACCGAAGGCGCCCTGGACAGAGTCGGCTCGTGACGCAGCGAAAAGAAGATGATCGCGTCGAAATCTTTAGCGGAATTTTCGAAGGGAGAACCTTAGGGTCTTCGATCGGCATGCTTGTGCGAAACGAGGACGCCAAACCAGGCGCGTACGAGGAAATGCGCGACCTGTACCGGCCAAGTCATGCGGATTGGACGACTGAAGCAAAATACGGCATCAGAAATTGGCAAGGCGGGGGACGAGCTTCAGCTCGAGAAACCATTGGACGTGTCGCAGGCGGCGCGGTCGCTCGGAAGGTAATTGAGCACGTAGCTGGCATAGAAGTGCTCGGCTGGGTCAGCGCTGTTCGCAGCATCAACGCTGACGTCGATATGCATCTCGTGTCTCGCGATCAAGTGGAAAGTGACCCCACTCGCTGTCCCGATGTCGCGGCAGCGCAATTAATGACCGCAGCGATTGAGGCCGCCAGAAAAGACGGCAATTCCTTAGGTGGGATCGTTACTTGCGTGGCCCGAAACATGACCGCTGGACTCGGTGAGCCAGTATTCGACAAGTTGGATGCTGAACTCGCTCGAGCCTTAATCTCTCTCCCCGCAGCGAAAGGAGTCGAGATCGGCAGCGGGTTCGCTGGAACGTTAATGACGGGCAGAGAACACAACGACCCATTCGTGCCAGGAGCCGACGGCCGCCCAACAACTACCAGCAATCACAGTGGCGGAATCCAAGGTGGGATCAGCAACGGCGAAGACCTTGTGGTGAGAGTTGCATTCAAACCAACCGCCACAATTAGTTCGGCTCAACAAACCGTGAATCGCAACAACGAAGCTAAAACCTTGGAAGCCAAGGGAAGACACGACCCATGCGTTCTTCCTCGAGCAGTTCCCATGGTCGAAGCGATGGTGTGTTTGGTCCTAGCAGACCATCTGTTACGTCAGCAGTCCACAGACGTCGTCTAACCAGAACGATCGGTCACTCATCGCGTTGGTCTCGCAGGAATTTTTGGAATTCCGCGGCCAGGTCATCTCCAGAAGGAAGATCCGTCGGTAACGCACGATCTACTTCCTCTTCTAGTTGGCGTACATATCCGATGATCTCAGAATCTTGTTCAACTGCGTCACTCACTCGTTGTTCCCATTCAAGAACGCTGTGGTCAAGGTCGCGGTAGCCCGTTGGGACGCCAGTGACCTTTTCGAACTCTGCCAGTAACGCTCTCGTTCCCTTAGGGTTCGGCGGCCCCGCAACGTAATGAGGTACCCCAACCCGGAGCGAAATAACAGGTAGTTCTGCATTGTCAAGAGCATCGTGCAAGGTACCGATGATGCCGGTAGGGCCTTGATAGCTGGGCCTGTCCAGTCCCAGTCTGTACGCCAAGTCCGCGTTTGCCGCGCTGCCCTTTACCGCGGAAGGGCGAGAGTGCGGTACGCCTGCGACCATCGCTCCGAGCGTGACCACCATTTCACACCCCGTGTCACGCGCGATCTCTACAACTGAATCGCAAAAAGTTCTCCACCGCATTCGGGGCTCCATACCTGAGAGCAGCACTAGGTCGTGAGGGAAATCATTTTCGATCACGTGCGCATCAAGAGACGGCCATCTGATTCGTCGTTCTCCATCATCAGCAATTTCGACATGTGGACGATTTTCTTGAAAGTCGAAAAACTCTTCAGGGTCGATTTGGGCGACTCGTCGAGCCTCGTATTGATCGACGATCCATTGGATGGCACCTGTTGCGCACTCCCCCGCGTCGAACCAACCTTCGAATGCCACGACTAACAGCGGGTTTTGCAGGCTGGGCGCCTCGCCCCAAGTGACTTCGCTCATGACTCCACTATTGCCTACCGGGCCGCCTAATGAGAGGTCATGTTCCGGTCGAAACAGGTTTTTGTTTCAGGCAGTGATGAACAGTCAGAAACAAGCCTGCTCAGAACGAGAAGAATGCTTGAGGTTCAAGGGTGTGGAGGTTGCTGGCAAGCAGCCCGAGCGAAGACAGGGTGTAGATCTGGTCGCGAATTACGACAGATCGTTGGATCGTTGCGCGCCAGTCCATTTCGGGCCAGCAGTGCCGAGTCGATATTTCGTTGCCATCTTCGTTTTCTTCAATCCATTGTTGGCAATGAACTTTGGGTGGTGTTTTTAGGTGAGTAAGTCGCCCCCGTTCCGTGAGCGATTGGCCGCTCAGTTCAAGGGCGACTGCACCAGAAAAAGGTCCAGATTCAGGCGTCTCAACCCGATGGGTTGTGACCGGTAACACGAAAAGATTTTCTGGGGGCCAATGAAGAAAAGCTCGCGCGTTGTATTCAATTTCGGTGTGGCCCCCGGCGAGATGCCACTGATCGATCCGAATCGGGTCAGACAGATCACTGATATCAAATAGAGACACCTGGGTACCCAAGGTTCGTCCATCGTCAAGAGCGTCTTGGCCGATCCCTAGCAGCAACGTGTCAGTGACTGGGTGCAGGTACGCGGAGTATCCCAGAATCTTGAGTTCCCCCAAGACTTTCGGCAATCGGGGATTTGAAAGATCGATCGTGTAAAGCGGGTCGGTTTGACGAAAGGTCACGACGGTCGCAAAATCCCCTAGGAATCGCACAGCGTAGATGCGCTCACCGTGGCCGAGGTCGCCCACGCGACCGACCTGGTTCATTTCGCCGTTACCTTCAGCGAGTACCGTCACGTAACTCTCACTGTTTGTCGCCCCTCCGGGTGACCACCAGCCGTGGTCGGTGGTCGCGACACGGAGGTAGCCGTCGTGTTCCGACATCGAATACTGGTTGAGGATCGTGCCGCGGACCTGACCTGAGGTTCTGTACAGGGTCCGGTTGGGGTTACTGATGTCGAACTTGTGGATTCGCGTGGTTACTGACGGTCGCGCGTCAGAAGTTTGATCTTCGTTAGCTTCCAATTCACGCCGATCCAACCACTCGGTGGTACCGACATAGAGGTTGTCTTGGGAGGAATAGACAGTTTGCCCGTCGGCGAGCACTGACGTGCTGGCGAGTTCTTCTCCGAGCTGTTTTCCTGCGAGATCAACTGTGATGATGTTCAACATTCTCAGGCCGCTGTTCGACGTTGGGTGGTAAATCTGTTCGCACGGTGTCAAGGTGCCTTCTCGGATGAGGCCCCCGCGAGCATTTTCCAGAGCGAACCATGGAATCCAATTGTCGATCGTTGATTGTTCTATGAGTTGACGGTTCTCTTCTTCGGCTCGGCGCTCAGCGCGTAAACCTGATCCACTCGGATAGGACCATTCGAGGCCTGTTGGGTGGCTTTGCAGGACAATACGCACGACATCGTCAACCATTCGGCTGCTGAGATAGTCGCCGTCCAGATGAAGTCGGCGTTTAATTCGTGGTGTCGGACCACTGATATCGACCTCTATGAGAGTGCTGATGGCGCTGTACCGGCCGGGTCTTGACGTGAGGGTTTGTGGCGCAAGTTGCATTTCGCCGTGGCTTTGTCCAAACAGAAGGATTCGATCGCCAACTAGGAACATTTCTCGGGGCCAAAAGTTTTTGAAACGCAGCTTTCCTAGTGACCGTGGTTGATCACCTGCGACATCGACGACCCGGAGTTCTTCGTTGGCTAACGCGACGATGCGCCTCCCATCGGTTTTCAAAATGTCGGGTTCATCGACACCCACTTCTTGAACGTTGGTGGTGCTGTAGTCCACGCCTGGCGTTAACCCACCTTGAGCTGAGTCGGCAACTGCTTGGGGTCCATCGCGCAGCACTTCTGAGGTTTCCATAATTGCAATCCCATAACCCCCGTCAAGTCCCCATGGTCCAACCATTTCGAGGGCATTGGTTTTTATGTGTCGAAGGAATGGTTCGCAAGACTCAAACGGCGTAAGGGCTGCCGTCAACTGAACCTGCGACGGGGGCAACGGGACCGTTCGGTCCGAGTCGCTGGTGTCGTCGCGGTGGTCGGCGCTACAGGCACCCAAGATCGCGATCGACAACATGGCCACTATGAGTCGTCGCACATGAACCTCCGATGTGGTGTCGATTGTTGAGAGGACGACGGGGACACCTATTCAGTTCCCTTTTGCAAGTTACGGAACAGTGACAAGTGGCATGGGTCGGTAGGGGTCGTTGGCTCCCACGACCAGTCAACCCATCGATCATCGAGGTCGAACCCCGCTTTTCTTGCCGACTCGTCAAGAGTTTCTAGGGCGACGGGATGTACGGGTACAGCAGCGACACTCCCGTCAATAAATTCGATGCGGCGACATTCCGAGCCATCGGAGGTGACAATGACGGCTCGATCCGTCTCTACAGCGATTGCGTGCACGCCGCGGCTTAAAGGTAGACAGCCTTCCACCACAACTTCACCGTCGTCGGTGACATGCGACCATGGAAAAGA
>DCYM01000052.1:0-1056 GCA_002331465.1 Candidatus Neomicrothrix sp. UBA2110
GCTAACCCAATACCGAGAAGACTTGTATCGCCCACGGAACGTCGGCGCGCCTGCTCAGCCCGAAGATCGCTGTAGCCGCTGGCATCGAGCGCTGCATCCAAGCTGGCTTCGTATTCTCCGCTGTCATAATTGGAACCGGTCTTGGTTGTCAGAGGAAAAACTTCAGGTCGGTGAAAGTTACGTCGCCGAACTTCTGTCGGGTCCACACCGATCGCTGCCGCGAAAACATCAACGGCGCGCTCAATAGCTGCGGCGGCTTCGGGGCGGCCCGCCCCCCGATAAGCACCCGTCGGAGTGGTATTTGTGACTACAGAAACTGAGCTGAATCCGACGCTAGCGATGTCGTAACAGCCCGTAAGCATCGCCCGCGCGTTAGCCGGCAAGCCC
Source organism: Candidatus Neomicrothrix sp. UBA2110 (assembly GCA_002331465.1). GTDB lineage: Bacteria > Actinomycetota > Acidimicrobiia > Acidimicrobiales > Poriferisodalaceae > UBA2110. Next base: position 388 of record DCYM01000052.1, read on the forward strand.
GCGCCGCCCGCCGGATAGGCGCCCGCCTCCTGGACCACGTGGAGGTGATAGGCAGTGATATCGCCCTCTGAACTGCCCCCGATACGACAGTACTGAATCTGACCTCGACCGTGTCCGAGCCCCACCATGTCATCGCTGCGCGATGGAACCCAAACCACAGGACGGTCCACTCGTTTCGCCAGCCAACCCAGTAACGCCTCTTCAGGTGAAGGGCGCGCTTTGGCCCCAAAACTTCCACCAACATCGCGAGAAACAACGCGCACCTGATCTTTCTCAAGCCCCAATATTGAAGCGATTGCGGCTCTGACAGGGTGAGGCCCTTGCCCAGCGTTGTAACAGTGGAGACGACCATCTGCACCCCATTCAGCTGCAGCAACTCGTGTTTCAATCGGCGCCGGTGCGAGTCGGTTATTGACTGTTCTTACTTCGGTCACGACGTCACACGTCTCGAAATCTGCGTGAAGGCCTTCGGCTTCCATACGACAGACCACATTCCCCTCTGCGGTGCCGTCAAACAAAATGATGTTGGAATCCAGAGCAGCCTCCGGATCGACGATCGCGTCAAGCGGTTCGTATCTGATGTCGACAAGTTCCGCGGCATCTTGGGCAAGTGCGGACGACTCGGCAATTATGGCCACGACCGGTTCACCGACGAATCGCACCCGACCA
>DCYM01000052.1:1441-15181 GCA_002331465.1 Candidatus Neomicrothrix sp. UBA2110
TACGGTCCAATATCAAGGTCCGCGTGTGTGACGACGTCAACGACTCCCGGGGCGTTCTTGGCGTCATCCACGTTGATCGAAATAATGTCAGCATGAGCCACCGTGGAAGTCAGGTAATACACCTGAGCAGCGTTCAGCAACGAGATGTCTGCAACAAAGGTTGAAGTTCCTCGAAGCAGTGGCCCGTCCTCGCGCCTTCGTACCGCCGTTCCGCGAAGAGCCATAGCTGGCACATGCCTTTCTGGAAAAGAAGTGTTCCCTCCCAACCGACTCTGATTGTGCCAGGCCAGCTATCATGTGCGACGTACGGTGCAGAGATTCAGCGAAGTCCGGTGAAAACCCGGCACTGTCCCGCAACGGTGATGTCCTTCAAGGGAACGAGTCCGGACGCCTGAATCAACGCCTCGCACGACGATTCTCGAGGAAGAAGCGTTGTGTGGCAGATCTCCTGCCGCTCCGCCCTCGGACAACAGGAGAGGCCTGATGAATTCCGTCAAGTATTTGCTCCTGGCACTTCCATTTGTTGTTGCCTCATGTGGAGGTGGCGCAGAGATTGGCTCGCCGCTTACCTATCAGCCAGGCAATTCTGAACTAACAACTGAATCGCCGTTAGAAGGGGGAGCTTCCGTTGAGTTTGGAGACTGCGTAAATCGCGACGTCCCGCAAGCCATTGTGTCCATGTCTCCAACGGCTACCGAAATGCTCTTTGCCATGGGCGCCGGTGAACAAGTAATCGCGGTCGATAATTACAGCTATTGGCCGCCCGAGGCTCCAGTAGTTGAAGATCTTGCTGGGTGGAATCCAAACGTGGAAGCAATAGCGGCGTTTGAACCCGATCTAGTCATCCTTAGCGATAGTGGGATCCAACAGGAATTGGAGTTGATCGGAGTGGAGGTCTACGTGGCCGCCGCAGCCGTCGTATTAGAAGACGTATTTGGCCAGATGCTCGAGATTGGCGAAATTACTTGCCAACGGGTTGGTGCGCTCGCAGCCGTCGCCGATATGCGGGAGACAATCGCTGAACTTCTTAATGGGATAAATCTGCCTGAAAATCCCCTGACCTACTACCACGAGCTCGACGACACGCTGTATTCAATAACGAGTACGACTTTTGTTGGACATATTTATTCCCTCGCAGGATTGGTCAATATTGCCGACCCAGCGGACAAAGATGGGTCATCTTGGGGGTATCCGCAGCTAACCCAAGAATTTGTTCTTGAAGCAGACCCAGACATCATTTTCTTCGCTGATGCTGAATGTTGTGGCCAGTCGGTTGAAACCATCACGTCGCGGCCCGGATGGTCGGAGTTGAAGGCTGTTCGAAATGGGAACGTCATCGAAATGGACAACGATGTGAGTAGCCGATGGGGTCCCCGTCTTGTTGATTTTCTTTCTACGGTTTCCGCCGCAGTTTCCACAGTGAAGGCCGGATAGAACTGTCGTGGCTCTAGGCGCTCGCTCTCAAAGTACCGCGGTGACCTCGGAAAGGCTTCGCGCGCCATGGTTCCTAGTAGGAGTCCTCGCAATAGTGTGCGCGGCAGCAGCTGGCCTGCTAATTGGTCCTGCAGATATAGAAGTTTCTGCGGTCGTGCTGGAGTTGATCGATCGGTTACCGCTGCTCACTGCCGATAGTGGGCTGTCGTCGATCCATGCCAACATCATCTGGGAGGTCCGGCTCCCACGGGTTGTGCTTGGCGCGCTTGTGGGAGCAACTCTGGCTATCAGTGGGGCTAGCTACCAGGCAGTATTTCGCAATCCGTTGGCCGACCCGTACCTATTGGGGGCTGCGGCAGGGGCAGGCCTTGGAGCGACCATCGCCATCGTTACGGGATCAGGTGACGGGATGGGAACCTTTGACACCGTTCCTATGCTGGCCTTTCTCGGTTCCCTGGCCGCCGTAGCTCTCACGTATTTTCTCGGCTACAGCTCTGGGGTACGACGGTCGCCTGCAGCGTTACTGCTTTCCGGTGTCGCTGTCGCTAGTTTCCTTACAGCGATTCAAACCTTCATTCAGCAACGCAATGTAGAAACAATCCGTCAGGTGTACAGCTGGATTCTCGGACGTCTCAACACCGCTTCTTGGAGTGAGGTATCTCTCCTAGCACCGTATGCATTATTGGCGAGTTTGGTGATCTTATTTCACCGCCGAACCCTCGACGTGATGCGTTTGGGCGACGCAGAGGCTTCATCGGTTGGGATCCGACCCCAGGTTGTTCGCCTTATCGTGATCATTGCTGCTTCTTTAGGGACTGCAGCCGCAGTATCGGTGAGTGGACTCATCGCATTTGTCGGCCTCATCGTCCCACATACCGTTCGTCTTTTAGCAGGGTCGAGTAATCGAATCGTGCTGCCTCTTTCGGTGATGTTCGGAGCGGCATTTCTGATGTCGGTTGATTTGCTCGGACGAACGATTGCTTCTCCGGCTGAGGTCCCGATTGGTGTGATCACTGCCTTCTGCGGCGCACCGTTTTTTGTTGTTGTGTTGAGGTCGAGTAGGAGGTCACTTGGATGAGGATCTGCGTTGCAGAAAATGTAGGTGTCCGTCTGGGCCAGGCAACCGTTCTTGATGACGTCTCGATAGGTATCTCGGCCGGGGAGTGGATCGCCATCGTGGGTCCGAACGGCGCGGGCAAGACCACTCTTCTTTCAGTAATGGCAGGTTTGTTGGGGAGTTCGGGAACCGTGTCTATCGATGGGCATAATCTCGCCCGGCTCAGTCCACGGCAAAGAGCCCGCATGCTCGCATACGTTCCCCAACAGCCTGAAGTTCCACCTGGAATGTCGGTAAACAGTTATGTGTTGCTTAGTCGTACCCCTCACTTGTCACCACTGGGGGTAGAGGGCCCGCGTGATTTCGCAATTGTGGAGGAAGTGTTAGACCAGCTAGATCTCATAGGTTTGGGACATCGAAACCTTGAGTCACTCAGCGGTGGTGAACTCCAGCGATGTCACCTGGCAAGAGCACTTGCGCAATCCACTCCCATTGTCTTTTTGGATGAGCCGACTGCGTCCCTTGATCTGGGCCACCAACAACAGGCTCTAGACCTGATTGAGCGACTACGGCGAGAGCGTCAAATTACCGTGGTCATGACTATGCATGACTTGACTCTCGCCGCTCAGTACAGCGACCGAATTGCCCTTTTGTCGGATGGCAGAGTAGTGGCCGAAGGCAGCCCATCTCAGGTTCTTGAATCGAATCATCTATCGACTTTGTACCGAGCGCGAGTAAAGGTTCTCAAAGTTGAAGATGACATCGTAGTTGTCCCGATTAGTAATAAGAAGAAGTCGTTATGAACGTCCCGTCGAGCGCTGCCCCAGAACAACAAGAATGCAACACCGTGCCGTTTCTGGTGTTGGCTAATAATGGAGATGGGAAGGGCCAGTCCGCTTCCGCGTTTCATGACTTCCCTTAGAGTAGCCATCCATTCTTTAACGAGAATCCCAATCGGATTTGGACGACAGAGCCCCACTCTTCTTCATCATGCGGTTCCGTGGTTTCCGCTAGTCGGTGCCCTTATTGGGTCAGTTGTCGGATTGATCTACGTGGGGTTATTGCAGTTACTTCCATCTACTGTCGCAGCAGTGCTTGCCGTCGGATTCGGAATAGCTCTCACCGACGCATTCCACGCAGACAACCTTGTCAACCGTGCTAATCCCTTCGCCGGTGGAACGACCAAAGAACCTCAACGGGGAATCTTTAGAGATTCGAGGCTAGGTGCCTACCGAACTAGCGCTCTAGCTTTGCTTCTTCTGGTTGAGATGGCAGCGCTCGCCACACTCAGCCCTTGGATCGGGTTTACATCAGTGGTGGCGGCTCATTCCATTGGCCGGTCAGCCGCCGTGAGTGCTGCTGCCCTCAGCGCAAAGGCCACAAAGAAGGGCCTAGGAGTAGATTATGTAAGCGAAATTAGTCGTCTCCGAAGTCTCTTTGGGATCGCCGCTGGGAGCGCCATTTCAGTCCTGCTAACCGGGTTTGTGGGATTTTTGCTGCTTGCTTTCGCCATTCCAGCGACTGTTCTAGTGTGGATTTGGTCACATCGCTCGGTCGGTGGAATTGCTGGTGACAGCCTCGGAGCGATCGCGCAGCTGTCACAGACCAGCGTTCTAATAGGAGCTGTTGTCCTCAATGACGGGGTGTGTGCCTGTTCTTGGTGACCTTTTGGCAAGTACCGTGATCGCTGTGCCAACACAGATCGATGGACTCCCAGATGGAGAGCGCAAACGTCTTGACGCGCTTTTTCGAACTGACCCGCTCCTAGAACAACTCGGTGCAGAGTTACTAGAGTGGCATCCGGGTGCAGCGATTGTGCGGGCGACGATACAGCTAGCTCACACCAACTTTCTTGGCGGCGCCCACGGAGGGATCCTTTTCAGCCTCGGTGACGTCGCGATGTCCTTCGCCTCGAATGGCTACGGCCGTCAGGCTGTTGCGACACACATCGATATCTCCTATCACCGTGGGGTGCAGGCCGGAGATCTTGTGACGGCAACCGTGACCGAGATCAGCAGAACCCGACGATTTGGACATCACCGAGTCGAATTAGCGGTAGGCGATCGATTAGTCGCGAGCGCCACCGGGACCACGTACAGGACTGATGACTGGCATTTTGGCGCCGACCAATGGTCTGAAGAGTGGCGAGCGAAACATTGAGCGGTTGGTCTAAAGCCGTTTGGCCCCTGTTAGTCACGCTAGTTGTAGCGGCTGCATGCAGTTCCGACGAGCTTTTGGTCGTTCGAGATCCGAACCCATCGTTGGTTCCATACACATCGCCCCCTTCGACAGAGAATTTGAAGGTTTCGGTGTCCGATGAGAAGGATGAGAAGAGTGCAGGTCGGTTAGATAGTGATATCGGTTCGCGGAGTGGGGGGTCAGCGACAGTACTTCTAGCCGAAGATTCAGACCCGATCACCGGTTGGACGCCGTGGGATCATGTGTGTGCTTGGTCGTGCCGCAACATTCTCGATCAGGTACTGGAAACACTCACCATTGTTCTTCCTGATGGATCCACATCGCCCTGGTTGGCTGAACGTGTCGAATCCAACCCCACCATGCTCAACTGGACTGTCACCATACGAAAAGGCCTCAGGTTTACCGATGGGAAACCAGTGACGGCTCATGTGATCAAGGAAGGCTACGAAGAATTCTTGAAGCGGGGTCGCGTAACAAGTGGTTTACTTCGTGACGCGCGAATAAATGCCATCAAAGTTCTTGATGAATACAGCCTGATGATTGATTTGGCAGAACCGAATCCGGGATTAGATGTCGTGCTTTCCGGTCCACTTGGACGAGTGTTTTCTGTTGAATCCGCCATGGCAGACCCAGCGGCCTTTCTCCATAGCCCAGTAGGTACAGGCCCCTACATCATTGATTCTTGGGCGGTTGGCGAACCAGCACTACTTAGCGCAAACCGTGACTATTGGCGAAAAGATGCTGACGGCGAATCGCTTCCCTATCTCGATCGGCTGGTTTTTCGTCAAGTCGCAGTCGAGAGCGAACGAATCGAGGCTGTTCGCAGTCGCGATGCTGATTTCGCTCATACCCGCTCTGCACTGGCCATCGAGCGGGCCCAAGATCTTCAACTCGCGGTGGTGTCACGGAACGAAAACAACGTAGGAGTAGTGCTATTCAACACGCTTAAAGCTCCTGTCGATGATGTTCGGGTGCGGCGAGCACTCCAACTTTCAACGAGCCAAGAACTCTTAGTTAAATCATCGATGGGTGCTGGAGCCGGTGAATCCGCTACTCAATGGTTTGCTCCGCAAAGCCGATGGTGGTCTGGACTCGCGGCAGAAAGATGGCCCAAAACCGATATGGCTCAGGCGAAAGAACTGCTGGCTGAGTACGTTGAAGATACGGATCGCTCGGACGGGCGGACCGAGGGGTCCATGGTTTCAGTGAGCCTGCAATGTACCGATGACATCCATCTATCTGCGATGACCCGAGAGTTAGAGCGACAGTGGGAAGCCACCGGATTCATCGACGTCGAACTGGAAACGGTTACACGCAACGGCCTCATCCAACGAGTCTTAGGCTCGGTTACTGACAGGCCGGGGTTTAGCGGAGACTTCCTCGCTACATGCTGGCGTGTCGGAGGTGAAACGGACCCGGCGATGATGTTTGCCCCATTTTTTGGACCGGTTCGAACTTCGCCGTTGAATGTCGCCAACCTCCATGACGAATCTTTAAGTTCATTGGTGGAGCTGCTGCACTCGAGCCCAATTGAGACAGTTCGCCAAGCAGCGGTCGAACAATTGATGTTGGCATTAGTTGAGCGAATGCCAATGATCTACCTGTCGTATTCTCAGTCAGCTGTGGTTGGTCATTCTGGTACTGCGGGTCTGGGCTCATGGGGTCTTGCAGACGGCACAGGGACTCTCGGTCAGGTGGCCGGAGTAGGCCGTTGGGCAGAAGTTTGGCTGTCCGATGAATAACGGCCCTGTTTCCCTAGAACTGCTCGGATGGAACAAACACAACAAGACGGATCTTCAGCTATCAACTGGTCAAGCTGTCAGCCGAGTCGTCGTAGAACATCGAGGGGCGTACGAGCTCTTAGGCCCCAACGGGGTGCTTGAGGCTGTGCTTGATGGTGCTGCTCGCGAACGAGCTTATGAACCCACGGACTACCCAGCCGTAGGAGATTGGGTCGTACATACTCTTGATCCCATCGACAATCGACGAGTTGCGATTGTGGAAGTCCTGGCAAGACACTCGATGATTACGCGGCGGGCGACTGGCGCAGCGCCTCTTCCACAGGTTGTAGGCGCGAACATTGACACGCTCGCCATCGTCACCTCCTCAGACCAAGATCTAGACGAGCATCTGGTTGAGCGTTACCTAGTCACCGCTGTCGGTGGGGGCGCTTCTCCAGTCCTAGTGATCAACAAAACCGATCTTGGGGACGGAAATGCAATCCGGGATCTCTTGATTCGTCGAGGAGTGAAACAAGAGATTCTGATGGTCAGTGCAAAAACTGGCGACGGCATGAGTGCGCTGCAAAGCCTTCTAGCTGGTGGCACAACGGTCGCATTTACGGGAGCTTCGGGCGTTGGTAAGTCGACTCTCGTGAATCGTTTGGTAGGGGATTCGGTTCTCGCTACTGGGTCCGTCGACGACGACGGGGCTGGTCGCCACACCACTGTCCGGCGAGAACTACTTGTCGCCGGGGGAGGCGCGTTGATCGATACACCGGGCCTCAGAGAGCTTCAATTGTGGGATGGCAAGGGGCTAGACGAAGTGTTCTTCGATATTGCTCGATTTGCGACCCGATGCAAATTTGCTGATTGCAGCCACCGCGACGAACCGGACTGCGGGGTAGCCGGCGCTCGCACAGAAGGTGACTTGGACCCTGATCGTTTAGCTTCATACCTGGACTTGTGCCATGAACTGTCTGAACTCGATGAAGAAATCGAGGAATATGAAAGAACCCGTCGACGACGGCGAGATGCCCGACGCGGTTAGCTGCCTGAAAAGCGCGGCGTCCGTTTTGACATAAATGCTTCGACACCTTCGCGATAGTCCGCGCTGTCGAAACAGGCGTTGACTAAGTCATTAATCTCGTCGAAATCGCGAAGCGACTCGGGTTTCGCCCATTCATCGGTAGCGGCCTTAGCGGCTCTGATCGTCAGCGGCGCGTTTTGGCAGATGAGGTTCATCCATTCACTGGTTGCTTCTTCGAGCTCAGCTTTTGGAACTACTCGATTGACAAGACCCATGTTCAAGGCTTCGTCAGCTCCGAAACGATCCGCAAGAAACATGATTCTTTTTGTCGCGGAGGGACCGATCAACTGAACAAGTCGTCCTAAACCTTCAGAGCGATAACCGAGTCCGAGTCGTGCTGCAGGAATCGTGAACTTAGCGTCGTCGGAGACAATTCGAAGGTCTGCGGTGAGTGCCACGGCGAGTCCCCCACCTATGCAGTACCCGTGAATCATCGCAACTAGTGGTTTCGGCATAGTAGCGAGAGCAACGTAAGCCCTATCCGAAACGTTGTCGTAATCGCGATTTGTAGAACTGTCTGTTCGTTTATTACCGAACTCACTGATATCTGCTCCCGCAGCGAAGGCTTTATCTCCTTCGCCCCTGATCAATACTGCTCGGATCTCGTGATCGCTAGCCAACTCGGTAGCCGAATCGAGCAACCCTTGCCACATCTCAGTGCTGATCGCGTTGTGTCGTTCTGAATGGTCAAGCACGATGATCCCTATATGACCGTCGCGTCGAATATGTATCCGTCCTGTCACCAACTGAACGGTACACGGCATCAGCATCGCCTGATAGGTGACTAATCTCGGCTCAATGTTGAGAAACAGATGGCGCGCAGGGCTGTGTCTAGCAATTGCTGTAGCCACGACTAGTTGTGCGGGCACTCCTCCCAGTGCGCGACTTGTGCCGACATCAACGACGACCCAAGAACTAAATGCCCCAGACGAAACTGCGGCACTTACAGCCCCCCCAAGTTCTCAGGACCCAGAACAACAGGTTGCTGACGCTGTTTCGACAACATTGCCCCCTGCACAGCGTGATGTCTGGCCGCTTACTGGCGTCAAGGGAGAAGAAGTAGGGGACTGGCCCGCTCTCGTCGTCAAAATCGACAACCATGATCGAGCTCGACCTCAATTCGGGATCAATTCGGCAGACGTGGTTTTCGAAGAGATCGTGGAGGGGGGCCTCACCCGATTTGCCGCTGTGTTTCACTCGCAGGGGGCCGACATCGTGGGACCGGTCCGATCGGTACGGACGAGTGATTTTGACCTTCTCCGTAATTTCAATCGCCCACTATTTGCGAATTCGGGCGGGAACGAAGCCGTTCTTGAACTACTACGCGACGTTGACTACGTCGACGTGAGTTCCAACGCCGATGTCGACTCATACCGACGTCTCACTGAACGCCAGTCCCCACACAACCTTGTAACCAGCACTAAATCACTTCGACTTGTAGGTGATGACCGAGGCGGCGGCGGAAGCCCGTCCCTGCTTTTTGTTCGTCGAAACTTCGACGAACCTCTGCCAGCTACCGCTGTTGCGGTGAAAGGCGTTGATGTTAGCTATGGAGCTACCAGCGTCACGTACCGATGGGATCAAGATCGGAATGGCTGGATCCGTAGACAGAACGGTTCCCTGCATGTCGACGTGGCGGGTGTCGTCGTTGCCCCAGAAATAGTGATCGTTCAAACTATTTCTTACAGGCGTAGCTCGGCCGACGGAAGGTCGCCTGAAGCCGTTTTAGTTGGTGAAGGGTCAGCGTTGGTTCTATACGACGGACACTTAATCGAGGGATTTTGGGAACGCGGAGAGGCAACTGCCCTTACCCGTTACACGGATCGCGCGGGAGAGGCGATTACCATGCCGCCAGGCATCACGTGGGTGGCGCTCCCACGCGTCGGTCAAGTCCACATTGTTGAACAATGAACAGCCTGACCTCGTCGCTACCTAGCTTCCCTTTGGGACCCAAGACGCATCGCGTCGTTCTCGGAACGCTCCGATGCCTTCTTGGGCCTCTGTGCTTTGAAAAAGTGACTGGCTTAACTCGGCAGTCCATTCCCAGGCGTCTTCTCGGGTCATCTGGGGCACCTTAGAAACTAATTGTTTGGAGGCTGCGAGGGCGTTAGGGCCTCCCCGTACCACCTTTTCGACTGTTTCCATTATCTGAGCATCCAACTGTTCCCTTGGCACAGCGCGATTTATCAGCCCCACTTCTGCTGCACGAGTAGCGGGGATTCGTTCGCCGTTGAGAAATAATTCACTGGCGTCGGCGCGTCGTAGCTTTGGAAGACACACCACCGAGATCACGGCAGGGGCTACCCCTATCCGAACTTCGGTGAAGCCGATGACGATGTCGTCCGCAGCGATAGATATGTCGAGCGCTGCTGCGAAACCAACTCCTCCTCCGGTGCAGTGTCCAGCTATTCGGCCTAAAACAGGTTTGGGCGATTCGATGATGTCATCGAGAATTTGCACAAAACTGTGACGGGCTGCGGGTTGTGGCACCCCCGGTTGATTTGCCTTCAAGTCCGCGCCGGCGCAGAACGTGTTGCCGTTATTGGTGAACAGGATGACTCTAACTTCGTCATCGTTTTGCGCTGTCTGAAAATGGTCGCCGACGGAATTAACCATCTCGACGCTAAGAGCGTTTTTGTTGTCGGGTCGATTCAAAGTGATGGTCGCCACACCTTGAAATACGTCGTAAAGAGCTGCTGCATCTGTGTCCGTCACAAACATGATCCTAGTGAGCGCGCCAGAGGTGCAGATGGGTGAACATAAGCTGGTGTTCGTGACCCAAATCATTCCTTCCATCGGAGCAACACTGAATGAAGCGTGCGGGACAGATCCAGACTGGCTGTGTCGAAAAGTCTTCGAGTGGACCGACAACTCAGACGTTGCTGGCATCGCGACGTGGCTAGTTGATCGTCCAGTCAAGGTGCTTGTCATTGTTCTGCTTGCGTTGCTGGTACGCCGCATCATTCACAAGGCCATCGATGGGTTAATTGATCGGCTCATGTCTGAGAGGTCCTCTGACGAGCACGACGCTGTTCGAGCTGCGGAAGCCGCTAGCGGCATGTTGCGACGTGAGATGCTTGCTCAGAAATTGTCCTCACTTCATGAACGAACAGACCGAGCCCGCCAACGGGCAAAAACCTTAGGAGTGCTGTTTAAAAGTATTGCGTCTGCGGTAGTTGGTGCAGTGACTTTGATGATGCTTTTAGGGGAGTTCGACATCAACCTCGGCCCGCTAATTGCCGGTGCAGGCATCTTGGGCGTAGCAATTGGCTTTGGTGCTCAATCTCTAGTTCGAGATTTACTGAGCGGAATATTTATGCTCATCGAAGATCAGTACGGGGTCGGCGACGTAATCGACGCAGGTGACGCGACTGGCACGGTCGAATCGGTCGGACTGCGTACCACAAAGATTCGCGACCGACATGGGACGCTGTGGCACATTCCTAATGGCGAAATCCGTCGTGTTGGAAACATGTCCCAGGTCTGGGCAAAAGCAATCCTTGACATTGACGTGGCTTATGACACGGATCTCGACTTGGCGATGGAGACAATGAAAACCGTTGCAGACGCTGTGTGGGACGAGCAACTGGAGGCAGCCACCATCGTGGAGGAACCCGCCATCTCCGGCGTCCAAAACTTTGGCGCCGACGCAATCACGATTCGACTTTCAGTCAAAACTGAACCAGGAGAACAATGGAGCACTGGTCGTGTACTGAGAAAACGCATCAAGGAAGCATTCGATGAGGCGGGCATAGAAATTCCGTTCCCACAACGAACCGTTTGGCTTCGGAGCGAGGCTGATCAGAAAGCCGTAGTTAAGAAAACCGGTCCCGGGTTCCAAACCGGTCCCCGATCAGGTGGCGGAGACGACGATGGGGACTAGAGCGCGGCGAACTCAATCAATGACTGCGACTTGAGTGCCGACTTTTGTCCAGGCATAAAGCTGTGCCGCTTGGTCATCTCGTAGACGAATACACCCCTCGGATCGGTAGCTCCCCAACTGAGATTCCATCTGCATAGCTTCCCCGAAGCCATCAATAGGGATGTTGTGAAAACCGATCGCCTGTTCAACCCCCCACGTAAACCGCACCATGTATTCCATGCGGATATCGTCGTGTCCTGCGATGGTGTGACGAGATTTCGAGAACACCTCGTAGATACCAGGCTGTGGTTTATCTGCCCGAGCGCTGACGAAAAAGTTGCCAATCACTTCACCGTCACTCTCAACCAGCCAAACCCTGTGACGTTGATTTGAAAAGATCACACGTCGCCCGGACCCGGAATCTGGAGGACTGGGAGGAGGCGACGAAGTTGCCATCCAGTAACCCATACCGGCGCCGCGAACTGCAAAAGCTGCGACTGGTGCCAGTTCGTGCGCGTTCATTTGACCCAAATGAGCAGCCGAGCCAAAAGTGAAAACTTTGCCGCGTTGACTCACCAACCAATATCCACGATCGTCGGGAGTTCGCTCAGCTGCGACGATCCGACTGCTAGAGACGCCGTTGTTCGCGAGAGAACCTCGAAAACGAGCAGATCCAAAGGTATGAACAGATCCGTTCGCGCTAATCAACAAGTAGCCGCTTCCGTCTGTGGTTGACAGCAAATCAATAATCGGCCGATAAAGGCTGCGATTCCCAAGTCCACCCAAGTACCGAGCTTCCCCGAACGCGAAAACTCCGCCGTCGGCCGCGGTCAACCAATAACCAGTTCCAGAGGGAAATGGTTCGAGATCCACAACGGGTGCTTGAAGCGAAACGTGTCCTAGCGATCCTCGCCATAGAGCGGTTCCGAATGCGTAAACAACTCCTCGGCTTGTGACAAGCCAGTAACCATTCCCGTCACTGGTTACTGCTAGATCCACGACTGGGGAGTCAAGGGAAATCGACCGCAAGTCCCCGCGATGGATGGCATCGCCGAAATGAAAAACCCGACCATCTTTGCTGGCAATCCAATATCCGTCCCCGGTTCTCGTGGAAGTCAATGCTGCTAGGTCGAAATCGTTTTCAGATGCGAGATTCCCCAAATCTGAAGCATCGCCGAAAGCATGAACTTCGCCACTTACGTGTGAATCTGCGGACTGGTACACGCCTGGTTCGAGCCAATCGGCAGCGTTGGCCATTGATGCGGGCCCACTGCAAAGCAGAACTGTGAGGCACAGAGCGGTTACAAAACGAAATGGCGGTGAGCCTGTTAGACGAGTCATGGGCGTTGCTATTGACCATAGGACCTATTCGTCAGGCGCGAGGGCTACCTGAACCTCAGGACTGGCATTGTCTTGTTCAACCAATTCCAGGGTCGAGATGTGACCGGCTTCCATTAGGTCGCTTCTAACTAGCTCGATGAGGTCAATATGTTCGCGTGGAGCCGTCACCAGTACCCGTTCCGCCATCACCCTCAGACTGCGTTTAGCCTCAGTTTTGGCTTTGCGGACCTCAGAAAGGGTTTGGGCTGCGGCATCTAAAACCGTTGTGTCGATGGCCGGGTTGAGTTGAGAGCTCATCAGTTGATGATCGGGCCATTGCGACCGGTGAATCGATTCGCTGTTTGCCCATGACCAAACTTCGGCGGTAACAAAGGGGAGGAACGGAGCGAACAGATGGAGCAATGTGTCTAATGCCGTCGCAAGAGATGCATGAGCGGACGCTGCTGCAGCCGGGCCTTGACTGCCGTAGGCCCTCGCCTTCACGAGTTCGACATAGTCGTCGGTAAAGCCCCAGAAAAACTGTTCTGTGCGCTCCAGAGCGCGGGCATAGTCGAAATCTTCGAAAGCTGCTGTAGCGGTTTCGACGAGAGCAGCTAGCCGGGTTAACAAGGCCTGATCTAGGGGCTCCGTCACAAGATCGAGATTGGGGTTCGAGTCGCCAGCAAGCGTGAGCACGAACTTTGATGCATTGAGGATTTTAATTGTCAGTCTGCGACCTACCTTCATTTGCCCTTCGTCGAAAGCGGTGTCTGTACCGGGGCGACCGTTCGCTGCCCAATATCGAACAGCATCTGACCCGTACTGGTCGAGGAGACCTTTGGGTGTGACCACGTTTCCCTTCGACTTCGACATCTTTTTTCGATCTGGATCGAGAATCCATCCTGAAAGGGCACAGTGTCGCCACGGAGCAACATCTTCTTCGAGATGGGAACGGACTGCTGTCGAAAACAGCCACGTCCTGATGATGTCGTGGGCTTGCGGGCGCATATCCATCGGATAGGTGCGAGAAAATAGGTCATCGTCTTCACCCCACCCGCAC
>DCYM01000192.1 GCA_002331465.1 Candidatus Neomicrothrix sp. UBA2110
TTTGCGTATGTCGAATATTTAGACATTCTGCGTTCAGTCTGGGGCGTCAATCAGACACGCGACCCTGGTTCGCCAATCCTTCGAGTGGTCGCACTTGATTACGACATAGACATCGATGCCGTAACGGACAGCGCTGACTTACTTTCACCATATGCGTGGGAACACTTACGTCCTCGGGGTCCGGCTTCGCGACACATGGCTGACGTGTTGTTACGAGAATTTCTCGATAAAGGCCAGAAAGCATTAGTTCTTACACGCACGGTGAATGCGCTCACGCGCCTGCGGCGGCGGCCACACTCCATAAACGACCACATCGACAGAGAAATTGTTGATGGCCGCGTCATTGGCTGCGGAAACCACGTTTATAGCGCCATCGCTGATCAGGCAGCGACGGTACTGATTCACCAACCCTTCACCGCTGGAGGCGAGCACGGGTTTTTCACCCTTCCAGCGGACGGCTATTTAGACGCTGCGTTTGCCCATCCGAATCGACCTCATTTTCCAATCGCTTTCGACGTAAGTTCTGGTCCAATAGGGCGCCTCTCGTGCTCAACTTCTGCAGACGGAGGCAATATTTCTCAATTTGCTCATGGGTGGGTATTTCTTGAAACTGCCAACGATGTTCAGGGACCCACTCCTCTGCAAGGATTGATTGATGATGGAAATCTCGCTGAAGCCCGCAGGTGGTCACTCGACCCTCATCTTCGCAGTACCGACGCGACCGTTACTGATTTCGAAGCAGCGCTCAGTAACGCTGCGGCGTCGGCTGAACTCAGTTGGACCCAGATCGTTTAGGCGCGCGAGGGTGCAGAGATGAACGAGCCGAAAACCATAGAGGGAGATTCGGGATCTTCGCTGCAATCAGCTACCGCGCACCTTGCAGAATTAGCCGGGTCTAAACAGTTGGTGCTGCTCGGTGACCAGGTCGGGGTCTCACAACATGTCCGTTTTGTGGCCGACTCATTACCCGAGCTTTACGCAGCCGGAGTCACCAACCTGGCGTGGGAATTCACAAACGATCGATCACAAAAACAACTGGATGATCTGCTTTCAGCAGAGTTGTGGGAGGAGAGCCGATGCATCGAACTATTTGTCGATCTTCTCGGTATCGGCTTCACCTATCGCGAATACGCCGACGTTCTTAGGGCAGCGTGGTCATTGAACCGCAGTCTCCCCACAGATGCTGATTCCTTTCGAGTCATCGGTCTAGGTTTGCCCACTTATGTCGAGGATCCTGAACTTCTAGACGGGAGGTCAGCTACTGAGCTAGAACTACGGAACTGGTGGATGGGGGGCCACTATCGCGACGTAGCTGCCTTTCACATGGCAAACATATTGACTAACGAAGTCCTTCGCAGCGGACAACGTGCAGTTGTCTTGTTATCTGCGGAACGCACGACAACCAGGCTGATTCAGTGGGTAGATGGCGTCCCAACTGTGAGCGTGGGCAATCTTCTTTATCGCTGGATGGGAGAAGGCGTAGCTCGGGCCGTGTTTCACGGAGCAGTAGCCGATAGCGGCGCTATTAAGAGAGTTGAGTCTTTGGTCGCTGGAGCGCCCGAGCAACCTGATCAGTTCGGGATTTCTCTTGACCTTTCCACCCTGGGCAACGTCGGAGTAAACGAAGTGGTCGGCTCCATCGATGGCAGCGAAACGTCATTAAGGCTGCGCGATGTTGCCGATAGCTACATCTGGTTAGGCAACATCGAGAGATGGGAGGCGTGTCAATTAATTGAAGATGTCATAACCGAAGACAACTTCACCGAAGTCGAGGCGCGCTATCGAGCTCTCGACCCGAGACTGGAGCCATGGACCGCGGTCGAACTTGAAGAGATACGTCGGGACGGACAACTCAAACTTCCAGACTCCTGGCCGAGGCTCCCCCTCGTCGAGGAACCTCCGGAAAAGCGCCGTCGCTTCAGGAAGCAACGTTGATGGACGACTTCATTCTCGGCGTCGACCTCGACGGAGTCTGTGGGCAACACACTGAAATGTTTCGCGAAATCGTAGCGAGAGAGCTTGGTGTTAGCGAAGAAACACTTCCCTTGGAACGAAGTTGGGATTTTCGTGAGTGGGGTTTCGGGCCCGATGACTTTGAACGTTTACACCGAGTAGCAGTGCTGGAACATCGGATGTTCAGAGACATGAAGGTCATGCCGGGATGCGCAGAGGCACTCTGGCGATTGTCCGATGCTGGTATTTGGATCCGCATCGTTACCCATCGTTTATATGTCAACTGGGGGCATGCGGTCGCGATCGCAGACACAGCTCAATGGCTTGATCAGCAACGTATTCCTTATCGAGATGTTTGTTTCGTCGGAGAGAAACCCGACGTCGCCGCTCATGCTTACGTCGACGATGGCCCACACAACGTCGAGGGCTTACGAGAGGCAGGCCACACAGTGATCACCTTCGATCAGCCCTACAACCGTCACATTGATGGCCCACGGGTATCTTCCTGGCCAGAACTCGAGGGGATCGTTTTGAAATTAGCAGCTGACCACGCCGGGTCGATTCCACAACAGTTGCCGGGAATGGGTGCAGGGTCGGACAGACTCCTCGAAAGAACTAAGGAACAATCGTGAGCATCGCGACAGCCCCAATTGATGCCGCAACCGTGGTAGTTGCCAGAGACACGGATAATGGCGTCGAAGTTTTGATGCTCCGACGTAACTCCAAAATATATTTCGGAGGAATGTGGGTTTTCCCTGGAGGCAGAGTCGACCCAGCCGATCGGGAAGACGAAAATCAAGTTTTCGTATGCGACGACAGCAATGGACGCGGGTTTTTCGCGGCCGCGGTTCGCGAAGCCCAAGAGGAAGCCGGAATCGACCTCAGCGATAGTGTGCTACACCATTTCGCCCACTGGCTTCCCCCTGCCATTCGACCAAAACGATTTTCTACACAGTTCTTTCTCACCACGGCGCCAGCAAATCTCGACGTTGCAATCGATCACGGAGAGATCACCGAACACCATTGGATGACACCTGCCGATGCTTTACGGCGACGAGCTATCGGCGAAATCGAGATGGTCACTCCCACTTTTTGCACTCTCAATTGGCTCGAAAAATTCCGAACCGTATCTGATGCCTGCTCTGCGGTAAAAAACCCAGAGTGCTTCCACACTCACATAAAACAAGTGGACGGTTCCGATCCAGGCATGGTCGCGTTCTATTCAGGAGACGTCTCGTATGATTCTCTTGACTTGGAAGCCCCGGGTGCGCGCCGGCGCTGCTACATGCTTCAGTCAGCCTGGTGGTGGGAAGAACACGATGGCGATGGATCGAGCCTCAGCCTTGAAGGGCCTGACATCGTTACGAGTTAATGATCATGGCCGTGTGGCCGCTCGGCATAAGCAATAGCGCGCCTATCGAGTTCTGCTTCATCAAGAAGCGTCAAATCGTTGAGTATTTGCTCGAGAGCCTTTGTCCAGCAGGTGTAGTAGTCCCATGTCGGCCGATCGATATCATCCGTGGACTCCCAAGCACCAATTGCCGCAATTAACCGAGTTCGGAAGTCTCCCCAACTAAAGCATCCCGATTCGACTAGGTCGGCTGTTACCCCGAAGGCTCGGCTTTGCCACGGTGCTTCGAAAACCAGCTCGCCATTTAGTCTGGGTGGCGCTGTTAGCGAGCCATCGAGAATTTCAACTTCGGTCACGGCTTTTGGGCCCTTGCCACTCCGATCATGGAATCTCTGCTCACCAGGTGCGCTAACTCTTCTAGGTCGAGGTGATCGGTCCCCTCTGGCTGCTCCGGGAGCACGAGAAAACGGGTTTCTGAACTGCTATCCCAAACTCGTACTTCGGTGTCGGCGTCAAGGCTCAGGCCCATCTCATCAAGAACCTTCCTGGGTTCTCTTACTACTCTGGCTCGATATTCGGGGCTCTTGTACCAATTTGGCGGCAAGCCGAGGAGGGCCCAGGGATAGCAAGAACACAACGTACAAACCACAACGTTATGAACTCCTGGTTCGTTCGCCTTGATCTCGATATGTTCAATTTCAGCACCTTGAATGTCTTCAGCAGCCACAACTTCGTCAGCATCATCAAGAAGGCGCCTGCGAAATTCGGGGCTGAGCCACGCTTTCGCAACGAGGCGAGCTCCAACCATTGGCCCTAAGTCGTTTTCGAAGCGCTCGATGAGTGCCTCAACTCGCGCTCGATCGACGATTCCCTTCTCAACGAGGAGGTCTTCGAGAGCCTCAGTTCGAACCTCGGGTGAGCGAGGGTCGGTCTCATGGTGGTGATCCGTTCCGGAGCTCACGCCGCCTCCTCTACAGCAGTCAGATAGTTCTCGTACAGGTCGACATTAACCACAACGCCGGCTTCAGATTCATTGCCCCAAAGATCTTCAGCCCGGTAACCAACGCAGATCACGTGTTGAGGCCTTTCGCCAAGGTCGTGGGCGGTGCTGTCCGGCAGCACCTCCGCTGGGTGGATCTTGACGACAGTGCCCACCACACCAGTGACGTATTCAGGCAGTCGGGTGTGGCCCTCTTGATTCGCTCCGAGTGCGACTACGCGATCCCCTACTCCAAAGTGCGGGGGGTCAACGAGTTCGCGACGCACGGTTCGATGGTTTGGTGGGGGGGTTTTTCGATCGGCCGGCAACTTGTGAGGATCTTTCGGCGCTACTCGCGAAGCGCGATGGGCCGGACCAGTGCCTTCTTTCGCACCCAGTAGGACATCGAGCTCACCTGGGGCGAGGAGCGCATACTCCTCGAGAAGTAATTCCATCACCGCTTCCCAACGACCGTAGTAGCCGCCATGATCGAAATAATCGTCTGGCGCGAGCCGTTCGAGGGCGTATCGCATCTCGCCAGGACGCGTCGCTGTGTGGCGCAGCACCTGGAACATGAGGCCTAGAACTCGTCGTTCCCATTCGTTATGAAACGGTGGCTCATCAGGGCTGTGAGGTACTTTCCCCCACCCTTGGGTGCCTCCTATGTCGTGAACACCTCGATCTCTGGTCACCGTCAGGTCATCTTCCGCTTACGGATCCACCGTCGATGGTGTACACCCCGCCGTTGATGTAACTCGCGTCTTCTGAAGCAAGGAAGGCGACCAGTGCAGCGACTTCATCAGGCTCGCCGTAACGGCCCATCGGGTTTCGTGCAGCGAAGTCCTTGCGGATCATTTCAGCCTGATCGCCTCCGAAGCCCTCTTCGAGGCTTCGCATCATTCGGGTTTCTATTGGAGAAGGGCACACAGCATTAACTCGAATGCCCTGGGGTACCAACTCGAGGGCAGCCGATTTGGTTAGGCCGAGAACGCCGTGCTTGCTTGCCACATAGGCGCTTAGTCCGCGAGCTCCCATCAAGCCCGCCGTCGATGCGGTGTTGACAATCGCGCCGCCACCATTCGCAATCATCGCGGGGGCAGAATATTTCATCCCCAACCACACCCCCCGGAGGTTGATACTGATAACTCGATCGAAATCTTCCTCCGGGTAGTCAAGAAGCCCAATGATTCGCCCTTCAATGCCCGCATTATTGAACAGCACGTCGAGGCGCCCAAACTCTGCAACGCATCCTTCAACGTAACGAGCAACATCTGCTCCCTCGCTGCAGTCAGCCGTCAGAGCAATGGCATCAACCCCAAATGGCTCCGCCTCTGACAGCGCGACCTCTAAGTCCGATCCTTCGAGATCAACTGCGACGATACGCGCACCTTCGGAGGCGAAGCGGCGCACGGCGGCGAGACCGATTCCCCCTGCGGCTCCGGTTATAACAACGACCTTGTCTTGAAAGCGCATGAACATAGCCTCCCACGGATAAGCAAACTCGATCGGACCCTGCAAGAATTAGAAACATGAGCGAAGCAACTAGCCCTGAAGAGGTTGTCAACACCTTCATCGAGAAGATAGAAGCAAGAGATCTCGACGCGGCACTTAGCCACGTTTCCGATGACTGTTATTACGACAATGTCCCCATCGGAGATATGACCGGAAAAGAGGACATGCACAAGTTTCTTAGCGGGCTACTTAAAGGGGAAGGACCAGTGGAATTCGAGGTCATTCGACAAACAGCTACGGGGAACATCGTGATGAATGAGCGGGTCGACCGCTTCACTACGGCAAGCGGACGGACCATCGAATTGCCGCTTATGGGGATCTTCGAAGTGAACGATGGACACATCACTTTTTGGCGCGACTATTTTGACAACGGCATGTTTCTTAAACAAGTAAAGGGCGAGGGCTAACATGACAGTGTCGGCACTTCGTCCCAAAGATAGTTAGAGCAGCACCGACTAAGGGGGAGTTATGAGTATCACTACCGAGTTCCACGACCCTCGAGCAGACGCTCAAGCGGTCGCGGAGCCCTATGAACTAGAAGTTGACCTAGGAAAACCTCTGACAATTGGTCTTGTGGCAAACGGCTTCCCAGACAGTGTTCGTTTCCTAGATCACGTGGAGAAATCCCTGGGCCAAGTTGTACCGACCGCATCTTTCGTCCGTTACGACAAAGGCGACGCGTCATCAGTCGTCAGCGATCGCATGCTCGAAGACATCCAAGCAGAATGCCAAGCGGTTGTTGCTGCTTATGGTCATTGAGGCAGCTGCACTTCTGGCACCGTGCGTGACAGCATTTCAGTAGCTCGCTTGGGTATTCCTGCCGTAGCCCTAGTCACAGAAGAATTTTGGCCTCAAGGAGATTTTTTCGCTCATTCCACCGGCATGCCCGAGGTACCCCGTATCAAGCTGCCTCACCCGGTCGCTGGTACCGGTGAACAAAAGATGGCTGAAGTTGCTGCAGATATCACTCCTTCCATCATCGACTTCTTAACCGGCTGAGCTAAGTAACCCGAGACCGAGATGACTTTGCTCGACGCCCCATCTGAATACGACGCGCTCGAAGTTCTGCACGAACTGGGCTGCACCGATGGTCTACCAGTGGTAGTACCCACTACTGACCGGGTGTCTCGAATGGTTTTGGCTACAGGATTCGAGCCCGACCTTGTGTTAGGGGTCATGGGGCCGATGCATGGCTCCGCGACAGTAGAAAAAGTCTGTACCGCAGCCGTCATGGCGGGGTGCCTACCGGACTACGCCCCGGTAGTCGTTGCAACAGTCCGCGCCGTTTGCCAACCCGAGTTCGACTTGACCGAGATGCAAGCGACAACTCATTGCACTGCTCCGTTGGTGATTGTTTGTGGGCCAGCTCGGCACGCGTGTGGCGAAATAGCGTCCGGGTTTGGCGCTCTCGGGCCTGGACATCGGGCGAACGCCTCAATTGGGCGTGCCCTTCGGCTCGCCATGATCAATATTGGAGGTGCCCGCCCGGGTTCCTCCGACATGGCTTTGCACGGGCATCCCGGGAAATTCACTTACTGCGTCGCTGAGGATGAAGAGAACAGCCCTTTCCCTGGTCTGCACACCACTTTTGGCTACGACCCCGAACAAAGTGCCGTGATCATCACCGGAGCTGAAGCTCCACATTCCACTTTCTTCACCGGAGATCGAGACGATCCCGCTTCGGTGGAGAATTTGCTTAACGTAATCGCGCTCGTGATGGCGAACCCGGGAAGCAATAATGTTCATATTCGAGAAGGCTCCATCACCGTCATGATGAATCCGGATCACACCGACGTGCTCAGTCGGGCGGGTTTGAGCCGTGAAGACGTACAAGCGGAACTCGCGAGTCGGGCCGCCATCTCGGTTGGAACGATGCGAAGAATAAGCCCAGACCCGCAGGGTCGGTACGAAGAGTCCGCGGACGATGAACTCATCCATGTACTCAAAGATCCGAGCCGCGTACTGTTGTTCCAGGCTGGAGGCAGCGGCCTTTACACAATGGTGATGCCATCTTGGTGCGCAGGTCCGCATCGCAACGCAATAGTTCACGCTGAAATCGAACTCGACCAAGCCTGCGAAGTGCCTGGAATGAGCGAGTTGCCAAACTAATCTGAGGAAGGGATCCGAGGTGGCTGAAGATCGACCCCATGGTGGCCTGTGGTTTGAAGAACTGACGCCCGGACTCGTCATTCGGCATCGTCTCCGGCGCACAGTAACTGAGACCGACAACATTATGTTCACAACGATGACGATGAATCCGGCCGCGCTGCATCTTGATTTCGACTATGCAGAAAAAGAGACCCAGTTCGGGCAGCCGCTAGTGAATTCGATGTTCACCGCAGCACTTGTTGTGGGAATTTCGGTTCACGAAACAACGCACGGCACGACAGTCGCCAACCTCGGTTTCGAGCAGATGAACTTTCCCGCTCCGGTGTTTCACGGCGACACCCTTCGCGTTGAATCTGAGGTAATTAGCGCACGCGAATCTTCCAGCAAGCCAGATCAGGGAATCGTTTTGTTTGAACACCGCTCTCACAACCAAGACGATGTCTTGGTCGCCACGATGAGACGAAACGCGCTCATGTGGAAACAGCCGAACTGAACTAACCGATAGCGCCCAGCCAGAAAATTCTGCCGTACGGTTCGGAATCGAGCGCCGCACTGACTACCGTCATCGCCACCCCCCTCTTTTGGAGTCTCCGCGATGGCTTACACCGCGCCTACAGACGCATTCCGCTTCGATGAATACCGATCTGCGGTGGAAGGCAAACGAGTGTTCATCACGGGAGCGGGTAAGGACGGTGGCATAGGACAGGCTTTCGCCCTCTGCGCTGGTCTTAATGGAGCTGCGTCAGTCGGCGTTCATTTTCATCGAAGTTACGAGGACGGTTTCGATCTCGTTGACCAGCTACGACTGGAGGGCGTGAACGCCTTTCCCGTGCAGGCAGATGTGACAAATTTACGTGATCTGTGGGCAAGCCGCAGCTACGTCATAGACCAGATGGGAGGCCTTCCTCCAAATTTAGTTATCTGCAACTCTGGGCTAACCGAATCTGGTTACAGCTTCGGACGGGCCCTCCGAGAAGAAGAGGGAGAGGCTCGTGCCCTTCGACGTGCCCGGGTGCGACAACATTTTCTGGACAATCTCGACCAATCCCGTCTTGTCCTAGACACTAAGGTCGACGGCTTCCTTGCATCCACCCATCTGTGGGTCGGGGAGGCCGTTCACCATAATGAACCGATCCAATTGGTCTACATATCTTCACGTCAGGCAATCGACCCGGGGCCAGCGGTACCGGGATATGCGATCAGCAATTGGGCGGTTTTACAGTTGCCAAAGGTGTTGAAAGTAAACCTGGGCAGACACGCAGATCTAGTCCAATGCTTCTCGCTGATGTTTCCGTTTATCCGCACAGGTATGACCGACGAGTACGCCGACAACGAACGGGTCTTCGGGCGTTGGCAGCCTCGGATGCTTGAACCATCTGAGATGGCGGAAGCATTCATGGCGTTGTTGCACCGTCCCGGCGACGAGACCGATGACGGAATGTTTGAACTCATCGTTGAGGCTGCCGAACAAAACCAGATAGAGGTCACTTGGCGACAAGTGAAATTCAATCTCGCAGAGGAACAACTCACATGGAGTGCCGACCACCCGCTGAAGTTCTAGAGCGCTAACTCGACGCAACTATGGCGAATCGGCGCCCGGAATGTCGACCCGAATTCGCTCTATTCGCCCTTCGCGGCGTTCCGCCGCACCACCTCGCCCAGAGGTTGGCGCCGTAACGAGATACAACGTTCGCCGATCCTCACCTCCGAGCACACACGCGTAACAATTCAGTTCCAGATCTATGTGATGGGTTACTTCGCCACCGTCAACCACTCGAAAGACCGAACGATTGGTGGGATCACCAACCCAAATTCCTCCCTCGATATCAAGGCAAATTCCGTCCGGAACGCGCTCACCTAAATCGGCGAATAGGCGCCTGCCTGTGAGAGAGCCATCAAGTTCTATGTCGAATGACAGAAGCCTGCGACCGTAAGACTCAGCAATAACTAGTCGGTTACCTTCAGGGTTAATGACTGCACCGTTAGGAAAGTCAAGCTCTGTGGGCCCGCGGCGCGTTACCCCGTCGGCCCCAACGATGGCAAGAGTGGCCTGGGAAAACTCTTCGCCTGCATCAGATCCAAAATTTCCTACATAGGCAGTGCCATCGCTTGCGACGACCATGTCGTTACACGGACCGCCCGCGATATGTGAAAGATCCGCATGTAGCGACACCTGGCCGGCAGCATCCATGCGTTTAAGGCTCCTGTCGAGCATTGACACAAACAGCAGATCCCCATTGGGAAGCCACCCAAGACCAGATGGTTGTGTAGCAACTTCAAGCACAAGCTCTTCTGTCCCAGCTTCATCAATCCGAAAAATTGCGTGGCGGTAAAAGTCAGAAAACCATAGGTAACCGTCTCGCCACCGTGGGCCTTCGCCGAACGCTAGACCGGTCAGCACAATCTCAGTATCCACAACATCTCTCAATCTTGATCAACAGAAAATCTAACTATTCCTACAGCCGAAGGTAGCGTCCTGCAGTGTGGGTGAGCTAAGTCAACAGGAGGTTCGCCTCCGAATTACGGTGCCGAGAGCAAACGCCGACTTGATATCAGGCGAACTTTGGCGACTAGGCACCCTAGGCATAGAAGAACGCGACGAGGGTGCCCAAATTGTGCTTCTGGCTGGTTTCTCTTCCGCTCATACTGCCGAAGCAGCCGCACGAAGCCTCGAAACATTTTCCGTAGTCGAAGAATTTGAATCGCACGATTACCTTGACGTCTGGCGCGAATTCGCAACGATTTACAGGGCTGGGAATCGCATTGTGATTCGACCGCCGTGGGTCCACTATGAACCGAAAGCGAGCGAATTAGTCGTTGGGATAGATCCTGGCCGGTCGTTCGGGTCTGGGAGTCACCCTTCGACTCGACTTGCTCTCGCTGAACTCGAGCAACTGCTCGAAGGAAACGAATCCGTTCTCGATGTTGGCTGTGGAAGTGGCATTTTGTCCGTCGCTGCCGCACGGCTGGGTGCAACTCGGGTACTTGGAATCGACATCGACCCCGCTGCGATCGAGGTCACAACTAGAAATGCAAAATCGAACGGTGTCGCTGATCTGGTCACCGCTACGGCAATTCCAATTGAAGCGGCAGACGGTACATACGATGTGGTCATTTCGAACATGCTCGCCTCACTTCTGAGCTCACATGGGCCCCATCTAGTAACGATGGTTCGACCAGGCCGACGGCTCGTGCTTTCAGGCCTTTTGAGCTCACAGGTAGATCAAGTCGCTGATAGTTGCACACCCCTACAGCTACTCACTACCCGACACTGCGACGCTGGGGAAGGCGACTGGGTAAGCGTAACTTTGGGTTGAACCGTGTTAGCTCGAGACAACCATCTGATGTTGAATCGGTCCAACGTGTAGGTGCCCCACGCGTTCAAGTTCACCTTCCAAACGCAAACTTGGTAAGAGTGGAAGGACCGTTCGGAAGAACGCTCTCAACTCCCAACGTGCGAGGTGGGCCCCAAGGCAGAAGTGAGCGCCGTGTCCGAAAGCTAGGTGCTCATTTGGATACCGAGTCACATCAAACCGGTACGGCTCGTGGAACTGTCGTTCGTCGCGGTTAGCTGACGCGTGCCAGATCCCAACGTGATCACCGGCTCGGATTATTTGACCGCCGATTTCAATGTCCCGGGTGCAGACGCGGGCGAACTGAATAACGGGAGAAGTCCATCGAAGAATTTCTTCGACCCCGTTGTCCAACATTTCCTTCTCTTCAAGGTGGTCAACCAAGAACGCCAGTTCCTCCGGGTGTTGGAGGAGAGCAATCATTCCCCCAGTGGCTGCGTTCCGGGTCGTCTCATTGCCCGCAGCGATCAGAACTCTGATGTACCCCAATAATTGTTGAGGCGTGAGGGGCTCGCTTTCGAGTTCCGATCGAAGAAGAATCGATATCAGATCTGGTCCGCTGCAATCAGTTGCGCGCCGGTCCGCGATCTCTTCCAAGATCCACTCCTCAAATTCGATAAACATTCGCCGCCGCATGTCTTTTTTCGTTTCGTTAACTTTGGCGAAACGCATGAGTTTGGGATCGTCAAAAAAAACAGCGGTCCAGGCATGCACTTGTTCCCAATCGTCAGGAGATGCACCGATCATCTCGCAGATCGTGGCCAGGGGGAGTTTGACTGCCAAGTCTTCAACTAGGTCTGCAGTTCCTTCAGTCTCCACCTTCTTCGCGAACTCATCTGCATACAACTGCGCATGGTTGATAAGAGATTCTTCTCGGGACCGCATCGCCTTGGGTGTGAATTCGGGAGCTACTAATCGGCGCATGTCCCAGTGGACAGGACGATCTGTGTAAATGAAGTCTGGGGGCTCCTCGGGATCCCATCCGCGCTCTTCCATACGGGTGCGGTATCCGTCCCAAAATCGTTGATCCCGTTCGGCGAGGTCGAGTCGTAGTCTGCCTTTCCCATTAGCGAACGTCTCGTTGTCACCGGAGATCCGTTTCACATCTGCGTACCGGGTTATCGACCAAAACGGGGTGATTCCTTCGCGTTGGTACCAATAGACCGGCGCCTCAGCGCGAAAAAGATCCCACTCGTCCCACGGATAGCCCTCAGTTCGGTACCTCTCTAAGTCGTGAATTACTGCGTCACCAACATGCATGGGCCCTCCCGGAGTTCTCTAAGCGTAATAAGAATGCGGATTCCAAGTCGGACTAGTGAGTTCTCGTCGAATTAAAATCCGGTGATGACTGACCTACCTATGATCTGGTTCGATCGCCCTCCTGATTCGTCAATAGTCGATCTCATCAAAGGACGAGCACTTTTAACTTGGCCCAACGCCGATGATCCGCTTGATGGAATTGATCAAGCCGAGGGAGCCGTGGTTGGTGCTTCCATCATCTACGACCGCAACGTTTTTTCGGTTAGCCCCAATTTGCGGGTGTTGTCGCGTGCAGGAATCGGATTCGACAACGTGGTTTTGAGCGACGCTACTGAATTCGGTATCGCTGCTTGCAACACCCCAGATGGTCCAACAATTTCAACCGCCGAGCATGCCTTAGCGTTGATTTTCGCTGTAACAAAGGGGTTGAAACAGAGTGAGCACCGTCTCCACCGCCAAGAGGGCAACTATCCGGCCTCTCACGACGCTCTAGAACTTGCAGGCGCGTCGCTCACGTTGGTGGGACTCGGAAGGATCGCTTCTCGAGTGGCAACCGTTGCTCTTGCCGCCGGAATGCATGTCACCGCCTACGACCCATTCGAATCGGACCAAAGATTTGAAGAACTCGGAGTTAGGCGTGCACCAAATCTCATCGAAGCGGTTCGTGAGGCCCAAATTATTTCTGTCCACGCTCCTTTAACGGACAACACCCGGCACTTAATTGGTGACGAATTGATCAATTTAATGGCCGACGGTGTTTTCATCGTGAACACCGCACGAGGAGGCCTTGTTGATGACTCTGCTCTTCTTCGAGCCTTAAAAAGCGGCAAAGTGAGGGCAGCGGGTTTAGATGTGACCGACCCCGAACCGTTACCTCAGGGACATCCGCTTCTAGAACACGACAACGTCTTAGTCACACCCCACGTTGCTTCAGCTACTGGTGCAGGGCGAAGACGAATTTTTGCTATGGCAATTGATCAAGTCCTGACAGGTCTTTCTGGGTCGCAGCCTTCCAACATTCTTAATTCCGAGGTTTGGCCGGGGCGCAACTCTAGGTAAAGAGCCCTTCAGCGCAGCGGGATACAGACCTTTTCGGTTCTAAGATCGAGAGCATGGCGGAATGGAAGAACTGGTCGGGGAAACTCTCCGCTGAGCCACAACGCATCGTCCAAGTCGGCACAGTCGATGCAATCCGAAGTGAGCTATTCGCGGCACGAGACGGAGGCTGGAGCGTGCGGACTGCGGGAACAGCCCATTCCCATTACCCCTTATTGCCAACCAACGGGGTAATTCTCGACACTCGTCCACTCTCAGGCCTCGTGTCCGTCGACGCGGAGGCAATGACCGCGACATTTCGTGCTGGCACCAAGATTCATGCATGTGGCCGGCCGTTGTTGGAACACGGCCTCGGTCTCTTAAATCAAGGGGACATCGACCAGCAGTCCGTCGGTGGTGCTATCGCCACAGGGACTCACGGTACGGGGGTCGAGCTTGGGAGTTTTTCAAGCGCAGTGACCGAATTATCGGTCCTTTTAGTCGATGGGTCAGTAGTGACTTGCAACCCCGATTGTGAACCAGATCTATTTGAAGCGGCACGGCTGTCTTTAGGGGCAGTTGGGGTCGTTCTGGAAGTTACTCTCCAAGTTCGCGAGGCCTACCGACTTGAGGAGCAACGGTGGCTCGAGCCCCTCGAAAGTGTTATGGAAAGAATTGACGAGTTGGTGACCGCGACTCGACACTTCGAATATTTTTGGTATCCGGGTCAAGACCGCGCGATCTGCAAATCGATCGACATTACCGAGGAACCCGGCCGATACCCCTTGGGAGATGAGGGCCAAAGATTGGCATGGAGTTTCGAGGTTCTCCCGAATCAGCGTCTCGATCCTCATACCGAGATGGAGTATTCACTCCCAACCGAACATGGGCCTTCATGCGTTGCCGAAATTAAGAACCTGCTTTCAAGCAACTACCCCAATGTTCTCTGGCCAATCGAGTATCGCACGGTAGCAGCGGACAACGTTTGGCTCTCTCCAACGCGAGGTCGAGCAACTGTGACAGTGTCGATTCACGAAGATGTAGAACGAGACGAAACCGCGTATTACAAAGATGCGGAAACAGTGTTCCGTGCGCATGGGGGACGGCCCCATTGGGGCAAAGTGCATTACCTATCTGGCGAGGACCTGGCCGCTGATTACGACCATTGGCAAGACTGGTGGCGTGTTCGAGACGACGTTGATCCCACTGGCGTCCTTTTGAACGACGCTCTGCGCAAGTTACGTACGTCGTGAGCGATTCGCGGTTACTCACCCATATTCCGGAAAAGGTCGACCCCAGCAATCTGCTCGATGGTTTCCTTGCTTGGACCTCTGCAGGAAATATCGATTTGTATGAAGCTCAAGAGGAAGCGATCCTGGAGGTCTTCTCTGGTCACCACGTGATCCTCACGACCCCTACTGGCTCAGGAAAATCGCTAGTCGCAACCGCGGCCCACTTCGAAGCCATCGCCCACGGAAAGCGTTGCTGGTACACCGCCCCAATCAAAGCCCTGGTTTCTGAAAAGTTTTTCTCTCTTTGTCAAGAGTTCGGTTCGGACAACGTCGGAATGATCACGGGAGACGCATCGGTCAATCCTGATGCGCCCATCGTTTGCTGTACTCAAGAAATCTTGGCCAATCTCGCGCTCAGACACGGATCCGACGCCCCAGTTGATACCGCAGTCATGGACGAATTTCATTACTACTCAGACAGAGACCGCGGGTGGGCATGGCAGATACCTCTTATGGAGTTGCAGAAAACACAATTTGTTTTGATGAGCGCGACTCTCGGCCCAGCGGAGTTCTTCCTCAACGACTTAGAAACCCGCAGCAGCCGCTCAGCGGTGGAGGTAACTGGAAGTGCCCGACCCGTTCCCCTCGAATGGAGCTACCGCAAGACGACACTTCTCGAATCGATTGGTGATCTAATCCAGATGGATCGAGCACCTATCTATATCGTCCACTTCACTCAAAGGGCGGCCGCGGAACGCGCCCAGGCGCTGACGAGCTTGGACGTGTTGACACGCGAAGAAAAACAGAGGATTCGCGAAGAGATATCCAATTTCCGTTTTGACTCGCCTTTCGGGAAAGACGTCGCCCGATTTGTCAAAGCAGGAATTGGGGTCCACCACGCAGGGCTTCTGCCCAAATACCGCCTGCTGGTTGAGCGTCTAGCCCAGGAAGGGTTGCTGAAACTGATCTGCGGTACCGACACCCTCGGTGTTGGCGTAAATGTGCCGATCAGAACAGTGCTGTTCTCGCAGTTGTGCAAATTTGACGGGCACAAGACCGCGATTTTGACTGTGCGCGATTTCCAGCAAATTGCCGGGCGTGCTGGTCGCAAGGGTTTTGATGATGAGGGGTTTGTGTGGTGTCAGGCTCCAGAACACCAGGTGGAAAATCTGAAGGCGTTGGAGAAAGCTGCTGATGATCCCAAGAAACGCCGAAAAGTACAACGCAAAAAACCCCCAGAACGGGGTTATGCACACTGGGACGAAAAGACTTTCGAACGGTTGCGCACTGGACAACCAGAAGTGCTGTCCTCAAATTTTCGCGTGTCTCACTCGATGTTGCTGAATGTGTTAGATCGCCCCGGAAATGGTTGCGCTGCTTTGCGCAGGATCTTGACCGATAATCATGAGTCACGGCCACAGCAACGCGATCACATTCGTCAGGCCATCGGCATGTATCGCTCACTTGTTTCGGCAGGAATAGTTGAAACTCTCGACGAGCCAGACACCGACAACCGTTTAGTGAGAGTCAACATCGACTTACAAGCTGAGTTCGATCTCACAGGGGCACTTTCACCGTTCGTGCCCGATGCAGTCGAGTTTCTTGATCGCGACGACATCAGCTACGCCCTTGATGTCCTCACCGTGGTCGAATCTGTCTTGGAGAACCCCAGTGTCGTTTTAGCGAGGCAAAGAGACAAGGCACGAGATGATCTCTTCGCAGAACTCAAACGTGAAGGGGTTGACTATGAAGAGCGCCTCGCCCGACTTGATGAAGTTGAGTGGCCAAAGCCCCTCAAAGAGTTCCTGTACACAACTTTTGATGCGTGGGCGGTTCATCATCCGTGGTTAGGTCAGGAGAATCTGAGACCGAAATCTATTGTGCGCGATCTGTACGAACGAGCGATGACGTTTCGCGAATACGTCAACTACTACGGCATAAAAGGGTCTGAGGGAGTTTTGCTCCGATATTTGACTGACGCGTTCAAGGGATTACAAAAAACGGTTCCAGATAGTTTGTGGACTTCGGAGTTGGAGGATTTATTTGAATGGCTTGGTGCGCTCGTTCGTCAAGTCGACAGCAGCCTTCTTGACGAGTGGGAACGACTGCAGAACCCTGAACAACTGAGCGAGGAGATTCGTCCTCAAGCAGTTGACATCACTACACAGACCCGGGCCTTCCATGTGATGATCCGCAACGCGACATTTCGTTGGGTTCAGTTGCTTTCTCGAGCCGACTACGTGGGTCTCGCTCAAGAAGCTGAAGGTGATTTATCGGATGTCGGAAGAGTCAAAGAAGTTGTTAGTACATATTGGGAAGACTTCAGCGAAGTGGCGACGGATGCTGAAGCTCGCTCATCTCGCTGGCTGGTAGAAACTGCCAGGGATCAGACCCAGGTGATCGTTGAACAAATCGTGTGCGATCCGGAGGGCTTTAACGAGTGGCGGCTTCGCGGTGTGGTCGAGCTAGAAGCCTCCCGTGAAGCAGGTGAAGCTGTAGTGAAGTTGACAGACATCGTCAAACTTTAAACAGCAGACTCAGATAACCACTAGATAAATACAGAGTGCAATAATCAGGCATGTCATGGACCAACCAAACACACGGAATTTGACTGGTCCGGGCCATGCGTCTTGGGTCACGACGGAAGCCGGTAGTTGGGGGCTTCTTTCGTGATCATGATGTCGTGCGGGTGACTTTCGCGAAGCGCTGAAGCCGTGATCTTCACGAACCGTGTCGCTGTTCTCATCTCATCGATGGTTGACGTGCCGCAATAGCCCATGGCTTGGCGTAGACCGCCGATTAGCTGATGGAGAACGTTAGCAATCGGCCCTTTGTATGCGACTCTTCCTTCGATGCCCTCAGGTACTAATAAATCCTCGTGTCGTTGATCCTGGAAGTAACGATCCTTTGAGAAGCTGCGCCCCTTCATGGCGCCGATTGATCCCATCCCTCGGTATTCCTTGAATCGTTCGCCTTGGTAGAGGACTACCTCCCCAGGGCTCTCGTCCACGCCAGCGAGAAGTCCACCCACCATCGCGCAGTTTGCTCCAGCGGCTATTGCTTTCGCGAGATCACCAGAGAATTGCATCCCTCCATCTGCCACAACTGGGACGTCGTAACCGGCAGCGGCCGACGCGCAGTCGTAGACAGCAGTGACCTGAGGTACTCCAACTCCGGCCACCACGCGAGTGGTGCAAATGGAACCGGGTCCAATACCGACCTTGATGCCGTCGGCGCCGACTTCGATTAGGGCGCGCGTAGCGTCGGCGGTCGCGACGTTTCCGGCAAGAACATCGACCGTGTAATTGGCCTTGATCTTGGCGACCGCTTCGACCACATCGCTGCTGTGTCCATGAGCCGTATCAACGACTACGACATCAACGCCACGTTCAATGAGTGCCGCAACGCGATCATCCGCGTCTGGACCAACCCCAACGGCAGCTGCGACAAGCAGCCGGCCCCGTTCATCCTTAGCGGCATGGGGGTATTTGATTTTCTTTTCGATGTCTTTAACGGTAATCAAGCCAATCAGCTTGAAGTCGTCGTCAACGATCGGCAGTTTTTCTATCCGATGTTTGCCGAGCACTATTTGGGCTTCTTCGAGCGTTGTCCCAGCTTTGGCGGTAACTAGACCTTCGACGGTCATGACCTCTGAGATGAGGCGGCTGTAGTCGGTTTCGAATCGTAAATCGCGATTTGTCAAAATACCGACTAGGTGACGTCCTGTGTCTGTTATCGGAACGCCACTGATTTTAAACCGTCCCATCAGTGCTTCGGCATCAGCCAAGGTCGCGTTCGGAGGGAGAGTGACGGGTTCCACGATCATGCCGGATTCCGAGCGCTTGACTTTGTCTACTTCCTCGGCTTGTTCATCGATCGAAAGGTTTCTGTGTACAACGCCGATCCCACCGTGACGGGCCATAGCGATGGCCAATTGGGCCTCTGTCACCGTATCCATAGCGGCGCTCGCTAATGGAATCTCCAGCCGAATGTTCTTGGTGAATTGGCAGGTCGTGTCAACTGCGTCTGGTAGGACATCAGAAGCCGCTGGTACGAGGAGCACATCATCGAAGGTGAGCCCCTCCATAGCGAACTTCTCATCCTCTGAAGGGAAGGGAGCGGATGGCGCGGCCATGTCGAACGATACCCCGGACGCCTTCGTAAGCGGTGCACTACTGGTCTACCGTAGGCCCGACGACAGGAGCGGCATGGCCGACTTTCAGCAGCGAGGACCCATCACGACGCTGCACCGCTTAACCGAGAATGCTCAGGCCGCGGCGGCTTCTTCGCTTTCTGATCCCAACGTTGGGGACCGGGTGGCGTTGCTCCTTCCATGTTTGATTACTGAGTTTGACGGCACGGCTTTGCCCGAAATGGTGAATCAAATTTCGACTCTCGAATGGTTAGGCAGAGTGATTGTGGGAATTGATGGAGGAACCAAAAGTTCTTTTCTCAATGCTGAACAGTTGTTCGCCTCACTCCCACAAAAGACCACAGTCATCTGGAATGACAGCCCCGCAATGGATGCTTTCGACCGCAGGGTCGGTGTCGCTCCCGAGCCTGGGAAAGGCAGCAACCTATGGCGGTGTATTGGCGCCGTCGCGGCATTTGGCGACAGTGACACGATCGTCGTTCATGATGCCGACATCTCCACTTACGAATCTTCATTTGTCGCGAGACTGGCTCATCCAATTGTCGACGAACGACTTGGGTTTGACTTCGTTAAGGGTTTCTATCCACGCTTTGACGACAGCGGCCTGAACGGGCGGGTAACCCGGTTGTTAGTGGGACCTTTGCTTGAGTCCTTGTCTTCGTCGGCGCAGACAAATCAGCACATCTCGTATCTGCAGTCGTTCAGGTATCCCCTCGCCGGAGAATTTGCTACGCGTTTGGCGATCGCAACTTCATTAGCCATACCCGAGCACTGGGGGGTTGACATCTCGTTGCTTGTGGCGGCACGGGCGTTGAAATGTCGCATCGCGCAAACTGATCTCACCGACAATTACGACCACAAACATCAAAGTCTTTCATTGGAGCACCCCGAGTCGGGCTTGCACCGCATGGCCCGCGACATCATCAGCACAACACTTTCCCTTAGTGGAGTTACCAATGTGGATGCCGCCGACTTCGACCGGAGAGCCCGCGAAACCATCGCAGCTCACCGGGCTAATGCGATAAGTAATTCGTTACCCTTCGATGACGCTCAAGAAGAGTCCGCTGTTGCATTGTTTTCCAAACTGATTCGCGAGGAGCCTTCTCATTTACCATCTGATCTACCGGCTTGGGATCAGATGGAGAGGCAATTCCCGGACTGTCTCGCAGAGTTAAAATCGGCGGTGGAGAGCCAAAGCACTGCGCCTGGTTCGAGAGAAATTTCGCCATGAAGGAGTTTTTCTGTAAGCAGATCCAGAGTGGGCTCAGAAAGCCGATATTGGATCTTTGAAAACCCGAAGTTCGCCACAACTGTGACTCGGTCGCTCCCTTCGCCTCGAACAACTCCAAACAAAGGTGACTCCAAATTCAACACGAGTTGGTTGGCATCGGGGTGAAACGCGGAAAGACTGCGTCGTATCATCAAACGACGGGCAAGTTCGTCGCGGGCTGAACGACGTGGGCCGGTAAAGAATTTTGATCGATCGGTGAGCGTACATTTAGGTCGGTTAATTGCTCGTGCGTGTCCACTATCTTGAACAGCTTCTATGTCGTTAGGTTCACCTTCGACTGCCGGTAGATAAAACGCCGGGACTCCTTGAAGACTTGCCAGAACAGTGTGACCAGTGAGTAATCGATCCAAACCAAGCAGCGATGCCGGTGCCACATTGAATTCATAGGGTCGAATTTTTTCTGGTGTCGTGTGGCCCGTCCAGGTTCCGTTTGCTCGCTCGGTCGCAGCTAGCAACATTTCAATTTCAGAATCATTCAGTAGATCTTCGACAGGACGAACTCCGATCCCGTCGTGACTAGCTAAAAAGTTGAGGAACGTTGTGCCTTCAGGTGGCTGCTCCGACTCCCGGAGCCAAGCAGCGATTCGTGCGCTTGAACCGGTTATGAGTGCATGTGTGAGGAGAGGTGCGAGGGTGAAGTTGTAGGCAAGGTGCGCCTGCGTTCCGTCGCGCAGGTAGGACAGGTTCTCTGTATGGGGCACGTTGGTTTCGGTGATCAAGAGAGCATCGGGACAACGCCACTCCAAAAGATCGCGTAGCAGACGAACTAGCTCATGTGTTTCTTCTAAATGCACGCATGTTGTACCGAGACGTTTTTGTGCGTACGCCACGGCGTCGAGCCGAATCCATCGGACGCCGACCTCAAGTAAACGGTGCAGCGTTCTTAAGGTTTCTAAAAGAACTTCGGGTTCTGCCCAATTGACATCAACTTGGTCGGGGCTGAATGTGCACCACAGATGTTTGACACCGTTAATCGTCTCGCAGGGAACTAACAATTCTGTAGTTCGCGGTCGCACAACGCCTGAGAGGTCGGTGTCAGGCGATGCGGTCAATAAACAACGGCGGCCTGGGTCGATGTCTTTTCGAAATTCGTCGACCCAGCGGTGAGAGGCGCTTACATGGTTCAGCACGAGGTCCGCCATAATTTGATTGTTCGCCGATATCGATTCGATATTTCTCCAACCGCCGAACTCTTCAGCAACTTCGCAATGATCTATCACGGCAAATCCGTCATCAGAACTCGAAGGAAAGAATGGGAGGATGTGGATCGTGGAAAATGCATGATCCACTTCCGACAAGACACTCTTCAGTGTCGCCAGAGGAGGTTGGTCCTGATCACTAATCTGGTCTGGATATGCAATAAGCACGACATCGTTTTCAGACCAACGATCACCCCCGGTTGAAGGGGTCGGATCTCCCAACGCTGACCTGCACCGTTCGAACAGTTCGTCAACGTCAGAGTCGATGTAGAGCAGTTGAAGTCGCCGACATATCCGCTCTTCTTGAGGCGTCATGGCACAGCCTGACGCCCGCCGCTCAACTTAGATTATTGATGTCGTTTAAGACCTCTTGAGCATGTTCTGAAAGATCGGGCGAGTCCTTGAAGTCATACGACTTGGCGATTAATCCGTCGGGACTAATCAAATAGCTGACTCGGCGAGGAAATCCCGCCGCTTTGTGGTCAGCTGGTCGAGCAGCTTCATAAGCGGTGCCGGCGACCCGTTCAGAATCCGCTAGCAACCGGTACGGGAAGCTGCAGTTGTCTGCGAACGCCTTCTGGTCATCGACCGTGTCGAATGAGGCACCCAAAATTACAGCATTGGCCGATTCAAACTCTGGGGCTCGATCACGGAGCCCCTGTCCTTCAAGAGTTCAACCAGGCGTCGATGCTTTCGGGTACCACCACAACAAAACCCATTGACCTGAGAAGTCATTTAGCGAAACCTGCTCACCGTTCTGGTCGGGCAGAGTAAACGCGGGTGCAGAAGTTCCAACTTCGAGCATTCGAATCCTCTCAAACGTGCACTCTGGAGACTAGAGGAATTTGCTTTGGATAACACCTAGCAGCCGCGTGCTAACTATCCCCTATTTGGCCTCTAAGGTTTCCTCATGCATGCACTTTCGATGATGACCAGTAAGGAAATTGAATCCAGCGTTGCAATACTGCGCGAATCCGGCCGGATTGATGACAGCGCAACATTTCACGGTTGTTGCATCCACGAACCACCCAAGGCCGAAGTTGCCGCTTGGAACGCTGGAGATCCTATCGATCGGCGTCTAGATCTGGTGGTGCGATATGAGGGTGAGGTGTACGAGGCCACGGTGTCGGTAAGTCGCGGCGAGGTGGACCGCTGGGCGATGATCCCCGACGTAGTGCCACGGGTCGGATTCGTCGAATTGTTCAAAGTAATGGGGGCAGTCACTTCCGATCCTGGTTTCCAAACGGCACTAGCGAAACGCGGGATTTCTGACGCCTCGACGATGCAAATTGATCCATGGCCTACAGGGGATTACCAACTCGAATTCGAGAATGGTCGACGTGTGCAACGCTGCATCGCTTTTCACCGTCCCACCCCCCACGACAACGGATACGCGTTTCCGATCGACGGGCTCATGATCCACGTTGATGTCGACACCTTGGAGGTCCTCCATATCGAAGATTTCGATCAATGGCCACTCGCTACCGAGCGGGGAAATTACGACGTTGACTCCGTGGTCAACGATTACGGGCCGCTAAGAGAAGACCTTCGACCGGTCGAAATTACTCAACCTGAAGGAGTGAGTTTCTCTCTCGAAGACAACGAATTGTGCTGGCAAAAATGGCGTTTCAGAGTAGTGATGGACGACACTGAGGGCTTGGTTTTACACCAAATTACCTACAAGCAAGACGGCATCGAACGACCAATTATTGACCGGGCCTCACTGGCAGAAATGGTCGTTCCCTACGGCGACACCAGACCGAGTCAGACCTTCAAGCACGCTCTCGACTCAGGCGAATATGGGCTCGGGATGACGGTGAACTCGCTGACACTTGGATGTGATTGCGTTGGCGAAATCGTCTACCTCGATGCAGTTCAGATGCTTGACGACGGGAGTGTTGTAGGCACCGACAACGCGATTTGTGTTCACGAGGAAGATTTCGGGATCGGCTGGAAACACACCGACATGCTGACGGAACAAGTCGAAGTACGTCGGTCACGACGTCTGGTGGTGAGCAGTATCCACACGGTCGGTAATTACGAATACGGGTTCTTTTGGTATTTCCATCTCGACGGATCTATCAAACTCGAAATAAAATTGACGGGCATTCTGACCACACGTTCACATCGCGACGGTGATGACCTGACTTTCGCTCGACAGGTAGCGCCTAATGTTTCAGCTCCAATTCATCAGCATATGTTTTGTGTGCGGTTGGATATGGCTGTTGATGGAAACACCAACAACGTCGTGGAGGTCAATACAGAGGCCTTGTCTCCTGGTCCCGATAATCCTCACAACACCGCTTTCGCTGCGCGAGAAACTCTACTTACTAGCGAGAAGTCCGCTATGCGACAGACCAACTCGGCAAGCAGTCGATATTGGAGAATCGAACATTCCGAAAAGACGAACCGGCTAGGACGTCCAACTGCTTACCGTTTGTTGCCGTCCTCGACACCGACCATGTTCGCCTCAGCGAACTCACCTCACGGCCAACGTGCCGCTTTTGCTATAAACAATTTGTGGGTGACGCCTACCGTGCAGTCAGAAAGATACGCAGCTGGCGATTACCCGACCCAAAGAAACGCTGGTCAAGGTTTGCCCATGTACACGGCTGAAGATCGTCCAGTGTCTGGCACAGACATCACGGTTTGGCACAGTTTCGGACTTACACACGACGTCCGACTCGAGGACTATCCAGTGATGCCCACTGAGTACGTCGGATTCCTATTGGTTCCCGACGGCTTTTTCGAACGCAACCCCGCTATTGATGTTCCACCGAGCAGCACTGACCATTGCCACTAAACCGAGCACTTCTATTCGGCAGCTTTACTCATTACTGCCACAATCACTGAGTCTGTAGGAGGGGCATTCCTTCGATCGGCCATTCGATGGCATATACATATCCCTTGTCAGATGAAGTTACGAACAAAGTTCGAAGGTCTTTTCCGCCAAAACAACAGTTCGTCGGTCCAGAGTCGGGAAGCTCAATGATTTCGATCGGCCGACCATCTTGCCCATCGAGTACGAATAGGTTGCTCGAACCATGGCCCGCCACGATGATCCGTCCAGACGCGTCGAAGCAAAATCCGTCAGGCACCGATCTCCGTCCGATCATCCCATTCGCTTTCGGCGTGCCGCTCAATATTCCTGGCTCCTCAATTCGGTAGCTCAAAAGCATTCCGGTTAAGGACTCACAAACAATCAGGACATTCCCGTCAGCTCGGACACCTAGGCCGTTGGGAAAGGCGATGTTTGCAACAGCCCGAGTTGCCTCTCCTTCGGAGTTCACATAGCACACCGGCCCCCCGGCCCTGTCCCCGCCGACAAGTCCGCTCCATACGGGATCGGTGAAGTAGTAGCCCCCATGTTCGTCGAAACAAACATCGTTGGGAGAGTTCAGAGCTATTTCGTCAATTTCTAGGAGCTCCTCAATGACTTCGCCGTCGGTGGTCACGCGCTGCATGCGACCCGGTCCACCTTCAGGTTCACCGGCCTCAGATGTTGAAGGAACATCAGATGGCCATTTCCCACCGTTATTGCAAACTAGAAGATCGCCTCTCGCGTCGAACGCTGCCCCATTCGGTCCGCCTCCGGTGTGGGCATAGGTCGAAACAGTCCCATCTTCCGCGATTTTAGAGATGCGTTGACCCGCTATCTCAGTCACATACAGCGCCCCATCTGAACCGATCGCTGGGCCCTCGGGAAACATAAGTCCTGTGGCTAGTCGGTCCACTTGGTTCATCATTAACATCCTCCACCGTTGCCCGAGGATGGACGTTACGTCATTGAATTTAATGACGCGGTCGTATTCGCGACCGATACTGGACTTATGGGTATTCGATTGAAGGACCAAACAGCCATCATCACGGGGGGCGCACGCGGCCAAGGCGCCGCTGAGGCACGACGCTTCGCGGATGAGGGGGCGTTCGTCGTCATCGCCGACGTCCTTGATCGCGAAGGTGAAGATTTGGCGAACGAGATAGGCAGCGCAGCAATCTTTAAGCATCTCGACGTAACGAACCAGGAAGCATGGGTCGCACTAACCGAAGACGTACTGGACCAAAGAGGCAGCATCGATGTGCTGGTTAACAATGCCGGCATTTTGGTATTTGACCGAATGACGGGGACTTCACAGGAAGAATTTGAACGCGTGATGGACGTAAATTGCACTGGAGTGTTTCTTGGGATGCAGGCAGTTTCGGAGGCGATGAAGCAGCAGCACTCGGGATCCATAGTGAACATTTCTTCAGTTGCCGGCCTACAAGGTGTCGGATTTCAGTTCTCCTACTCGGTAAGCAAGTGGGCAGTCCGGGGTATGACCAAGTCGGCTGCTCACGAGCTTGCCCGCCACAACATTCGAGTGAATTCGGTTCACCCCGGGCTGATTGATACGGCCATGCTTGAGCAGTTCACCAAAGAAGGGTTCACTGAGCCAACCGCTCATGTACCGATGGGCAGGAACGCCAGCGCAGCCGAGGTGGCTGAACTAGTGCTGTGGCTGGCGTCTAGCGAAAGCAGTTATTGCACCGGCAGCGAATTTGTGGTGGATGGCGGGCTCTCAATCACTTAACAAACTATTGGCCATTGGGATTGTTCTAACGTCGTTGAGCGGCGAACATAGGTCCAAACAATCCAGATTGGAGGCCACGCGTGCGCACCATTCCTGATCCCTTGCTACGCGCCGAGGCGATACACAATTCGAAAACCGCCTTTATTTGCGAGGGCCGAGAGCGAACATTTGGTGAGTTCGTCGATAGGTGCCGACGAGTGGGCAGTGTTCTTGATGGTCTCAGAGTTGGTTCTGGAGAGCGAGTGGGTCTCTTGGCCGCTAACTCCGACACTTACGCTGAGTTGTACGCCGGTATCCCTTCATCTGGACGAGTTGTGGTGCCATTAAATAGTCGGTGGGCTGAACCCGAATTGGCCTACGCATTAGAGGATGCGGACGCGACAATTTTGATTAGCGATCAGGATCCGGGCGAGTTACGTAACTCAGTCGACCAAGTGCTGAGTCTCCAAGAGTATGAGGAGCACCTTTCAACATCTGAACCTATGGAATTCGCTCGGATGAAAGAAGATGACCTAGCTGGTTTGTTTTACACCGGCGGAACTACTGGCCGAAGCAAGGGCGTGATGCTGAGCCATAGAAATCTGATTGCGAACACTTTGCATAGTCAGATCACAATGCCGCTCGATGGAGAGGACACATATCTGGTCGTCGCCCCTATGTTCCATGCCGCGGGA
Source organism: Candidatus Neomicrothrix sp. UBA2110 (assembly GCA_002331465.1). Classification (GTDB taxonomy): domain Bacteria; phylum Actinomycetota; class Acidimicrobiia; order Acidimicrobiales; family Poriferisodalaceae; genus UBA2110. Next base: position 26,673 of record DCYM01000192.1, read on the forward strand.
TCTAACTCAGTGCTCCAGTGCATCGCTTTGGGTATCTGCCAAGTTGTGGTTCCCGCCTTCGATCCAAATTTGTGCTTGGACCTCATTGAGAAACATCGATGCTCCGCTACGTTGGCTGTCCCAACCATGGTCGCAGCGTTGATAGAAGCACAGGCCTCGAACCGTCGAGACACTTCGAGCATCACGCTGATCGCTCACGGGGCTTCCCCAATCGCAACCGAAGTACTCCGACGCGCACACGAGGAGTTCCCAAGCGCTGAACTATTGCACTTGTATGGCGCTACTGAAACCGCGCCTTTGGTAACCGGCCTTCGCCACGAAGAGCGTCTCATCGGCACCACTCGCGGTAAGTCGGTAGGACATCCGTCTCTTGGTGTGTCTTTGCGGATCGACGCGGAAGCAGGTGATGCTGGAGAAGTGTTGGTTAACGGTCCCAATGTCATGCAGGGCTATTGGAACAAACCTGACCAAACCGCTGCTGCGTTAGAGGACGGCTGGTACCGGACTGGTGACATCGGCTACCTGGACGACGAGGGCTATTTGTATCTGGTAGATCGCGCGAAAGACATGATTATTTCCGGTGGGGAAAACGTCTACTGCTCCGAAGTGGAAGAGGTCATTTACCAGCACCCGAAGGTGCTGGAGGCCACGGTATTTGGAATTCCTCACGATCAGTGGGGGGAGCAGGTTCACGCGGTCGTCGTCCCACGCGACGAGAGTTTGACCGATATCGAGCTCATAGATTTTTGTCGAGCGTCACTCGGCGGATACAAAGTCCCACGATCAGTTCAGTTTCAGTCGGAAGAACTACCAAAATCCGGTCCTGGGAAGGTTCTTAAACGTGAGCTTCGTGCACCTTTCTGGGAAGGTAAAGAAAGGTCAATCAACTGACTTTTCGTCCAATATGGGCGCCGAGAGTTGTGTGATCTGAATCTCAGGTGAAAACTTTGCAACAAGATCGGCAAACAAGCGGACCGCCGCGGCGACATCTTGTGGCCCTTCGTCATGGTGGGCTTCTGCAATTACAAGCGCTCGTTGGGTTTCCGGTTGCGATGCGAAGCGCCGATCTTGTCGCCAGCACCACCGACGGGTCATCAACTCGCCATCGGCGTCGGTGAACACCACCTCTCCCACTTCTGGGTGATCGGTTTCGCTTGACCCAAGGTCGGCGAAGTGTTCATCGCCGCTGGCGAATCCGATTTTCGCCGGAGCTGCGAAGCGGTCAACGTCAAATATTCCCAGTGGCACTCGGCAACTGATGGAAACGAGATTGCCGAGATCCACGAGGTAACTGATGGAAGGCAGGGCTTCGCCTTTCGAAATGCGTCGAAGAAGGGCTTCCAAAGAATTGCGGTACTTCGTTGGTTTTGCACCAAAAGAGCTGAATACCCGTCGCCAAGCAGCAACTGCCGGTATCTCCGCAATCGGAGTGGATTGCAGCGCCTCCCGAACTTCTAACTCTGCTAACCGCATTTTGGCCGTTAGTGCCATTGGCGAGGGCTCGTTGGAGACACCCTCAATCAAAATGCACGCCCAAGACAACTGAGGGAAGCGATCGGGTATCTCTGAGTCGTAACCAATTATCGGTTTCATGACATCAAAACTCACCGGGATCCGAGCCTTGTAGGAGCGACGTTTTCGCTCCTAGTAGTGCGACTAAGGCGTAGCCTGCCATATCGATGACCGTAGTGTTATCAGAGGATCTTTCAACGCTTGACGATGAACAGATGGGATCGGCATACCTATGAAGCTTGCACTAATGCTCGGCTATTCGGGAGGCCGTGTAGATATTCCAATTGAGAGAATCAAGCTTGCTGAGCAGCTCGGTTACCACTCCGTGTGGACTGCGGAAGCGTACGGCTCGGATGCGATGACTCCCCTTGCCTACATTGCAGCCCACACTGACCGGATCAAGCTGGGCACCGGGATTATCCAGCTAGCGGGTCGTGCTCCTGCCATGGCTGCGATGCAAGCTCAAACTATTGATGCTCTTGCAGGCGGTGATCGAATGATCGTGGGACTCGGTGTCTCGGGCCCGCAGATAGTTGAAGGTTGGTACGGGCAACCGTGGGGCAAGCCCTATTGGCGGTTGCGCGATTACATCCAAATTATGAGGAAGATTTTCGATCGTCAGGAACCTGTGACTCACCAAGGGCGCGAATACCAGTTGCCATTTGTTGGTGAGGGCACCATCGGCCTAGGGAAACCCCTTATGTCAATCTTGCACACCAATTCAGATCTTCCCATTTGGTTGGGAAGCGGTTCTGAAGCGACGGTTAAGTTGACTGCAGAGTTGTGCGACGGTTGGCTGCCGATGCATTTCGTGCCTGGACGGATGAACCATTTTCGCCCCTGGATTGAAGAGGGCTTTGAGCGAGCACAACGAAGTGGCATCGACAAGGGCTGGAAGGACTTCGAAATAATTGCTCAATGTCCGGTACAGATCACAGACGATGTTGAGTCCGTGTTTCGGCGAGCAAAAGACAACATCGCTCTCTATGCCGGTGGAATGGGCCACAAAGACGTGAACTTCCACAACCAACACATGGTGCAACGCGGCTACCCCGATGTCGCGGTTCGGGTACAGGAGTTGTACCTCGCAGGACAAAAGGCCGAAGCCGCCGCCGCTATCCCCGACGAATACGTAGATGACGCCGGGTTGTACGGCTCACCAGATCGGATAAGTCAACGATTTTTGCAGTGGGCCGACAGCGGTCTCACCGGTATCAGCATCAACACGAACCAAGACGAGGCCGTCCGACTACTGGCCGATTTGGCCGGCACTGACCATCAGCGGTAGGAAAACAACATGGAATCGGCTGCTTTTAGCTTGGGAGACAACTTGCCCCACCCAGTAACTGGGGTAACGCTGTCAGAGGCAGACCGACACCGGCAATTGATCCAGTATTCAATCTGGGCTTCCGAAGCCGGGTTCGACGCGGTACATATTGGTGAGCACCATTTCAACGACTACATGCTCAGTTCACCTCCGGTTGTGCTGTCGGCAATCGGAGAACGCGCCCCAGACTTGATTCTTTCAACCGCTGTCACCTTGGTGCCCACGCTTGATCCTGTGCGTGCAGCAGAGGACTACTCAACCCTTGACAATCTTTTTCCTGGCCGTGTGGAGATCGTCGCCGGTCGCGGAAATTTTTTTAGTAGGAGCTATCCGGCATTTGGTTTAGAGATTGCTGACGCTAGAGAAATTTTTGAAGAGCGGTTGAGTCTCCTCCAAACACTCTTACGCGAAGAGGACGTGAGTTGGTCAGGAAGGTTTCGCGGTCCTCTTGAAAATGTGACGATACGTCCGCGACCAACCCGGGACCTTCCTATCTGGATTGGTGCTGGCTCAACGGCGTCCGCTTTACTTGCCGCCAAGTTGGGTTGCCGTCTAATGCTTCCCTCAGTGTTCGGGCACCCAAAAATGTTTGTGCCCATAGTTGAGCGATACAAGGAAGCCTGGGAAGAGGCTGGCAGAGACGTCACCGACATCATCATTGGTTCGTGTTCTCATGCCTTTGTCGGATCAACCCACGATGACATGCGAGCACGGTTTGTTCCGCGCTATGGCCACTATTGGAACTTTGTTGATCAATTGATTAGTGACAACACCGGTGGCAAAGTGCAAATGCCCTTCGATCTCGAATCATTTCTGGCTGGGCCAGCTGTGGCGGGAAGTTCCCAAGAATGCATCGACCGCATGGGAGAACTACATGAGCTTCTCGGACACAACCGGCAGTTGTTCATGTTCGACATAGGCGGTATATCTGACAGCGAATTAGAAGAAACAGTTCGAAGGTTTGGTGCTGAGGTACTCCCCCATCTTCCTGGTTAGTCGCTATCGATGCCACTGCAGAATATGTTCGGGCGTGGCGATGCCTTCTCTGAGTTGTGGGTCGGGTATCGGTGTCCCAACTTTGATACCGAGCGGGAGAACCCCGGCCCAGGTGTCAAGTTCATGATCTTCTGCGTCGTCCACTGGTGGCCCGGTGCGAATCTTGGCAGAAGCCTCACTAAGGCTCATTGACAAGACCAAAGTGCCTTTGATTTCCTTTTCGTGATGCGGACGAGTTCCCGCTACCCGGCCTGGAATCACGTGCTCGCTAATGACGTCAAGTGCCCGAGAACGAACATCTAAGTCCTCAACGGGCGACGCTTGGCCCATGACGACAACTGAGCGATAGTTCATCGAGTGGTGAAATAACGATCTAGCCACCACGAGCGCGTCGATGAGGCTGACAGTTACACACAGTTCAACGGCGCGTCCTTCGCGTAGCAGGCGGCTCGCCGGGGAGCCGTGAAGAAAGAGGTGTTCTTCGTCGCGCCCGTACAGCATCGGAATGACGACGGGACCTTGCTCGGTGTTTATCCCTACGTGAGCCAGTAGTCCTTCATCCAATATCGAATGAATTGTCTCTCGGTCATAAGACCCTCGATCAGGCAGACGTTGAACCGTCGTCCGACCCGATGAGACCGGGTTTTCTTGACTCATCGGCAAACCCTAGCCCTCTCCAGTACGGTGCCGGGTATGGATAGCGATCCGGTCGCACACTTCTTCCCTAGCGACGAATCAGAACTATACGTACATCCGGTTTTGGACGCCTTGGAAGCTCAAGCCGAAAATGCTGATCGAACCAGAACGGTTGCCCTGCAGGTGACCGAACATTTGCGCGGCAGCAATGTCATGCGTATGGCAGCGACCGCAGAGCTGGGAGGGGTTGAATCGTCGATCCTTTCCATGGGACGAGAGCTAGAAGCTGTCGCGTCGAGGTGCCCGTCAACCGCGTGGTGTTTATGGAACCACTTGGCCGTGTTCCATCTCTTCGTCGGGACCCTAGGTCCCGAACACCACCAGTTTCTCCAAGAGATCGTGGAGCGAGGCGATTGGGTCTCATTCCCCGCAGGGGCCGGCAGTGGTGTTCATGGTCGAATCGAAGGGGATGAGGCGGTCCTTAACGGCGCCGCGACTTTCGGTACTGGCAGTCGATATGCGGATCATTGTGGTGTCGTCTTCGCAGTTACCGGTGACGACGGACAGCCTGTTCGACCGATGGATCTACGTTTTTCAATCGTTCCGAGTGACATCGAGGGCTTGAAAATTGAGGCGACCTGGGACGGTTCGGGCCTTCGAGCATCAGCTACTGACGATCTTCACTACAGCGAGGTTCGAGTTTCATTAGATCGCTGCGTTCCGTGGTACGGCGCTAACCGAGCCGAGTCTTTGCGCACCGTGCCCGTTATCCATCACCGGTACCGGGAAGATTGGGTCGGTATTTCGGATCTCTGGTTGGGATGGATGGCTGCAGGGCTAGTCCGTCGAGCATTGCAAGAAGCTTCGGCCTCAACTCGCGAACGGCGAGTAATTATGGGAGGCAAGATGGTCGAGAAACCAAGCGCCCAAATCAACATCGGGCGCGCTGCCGCCCTTCTCTCTTCCGCTCGCGCTGCCGTGGAAACAGCCTGTCTGGAGTTGGACAGAAGAGTCGAAATGGGCATTGTCCCAGACGAAGCAGACTATTTACGTCAAATGTCGATTGTTTCAATGAGTGTTGAACAGTTAGCCGAGGCAATGCAACTCCTAGAACGAACTCAAGGGGGCAACGGACTTCGCGAAGGCGGGACCTTCGAGCGGAGGTACCGTGACTTTCGGGCTATGCCACTACACATAAACGTTCATCAGGATCGCGTAACTCACCAACTTGGGCGATTCGTGCTCGACATAGAACGAGACCCTTTCTAAACAGATCGACTAGTTCGACACGACCCCCGGGCTCCGATCTACGCTGACTCGGAGTCGCACATTCTCAGGAGTTAGCTAGCAATGAGTTACGACATCGTCATTAAAGACGGATTCATCTTCGATGGCACTGGGGCACCTCGAGTGCGAGGCGACGTTGGCATAACCGAAGGTCGTGTAACCGCCGTTGGTCGAGTCAACCACCGAGATGCAGGCCAAATCATCGATGCGAGCGGCATGCACGTAGCGCCAGGTTTCATTGATCTACACACCCATTACGACGCACAAATTTTCTGGGACCCCTACTGCACACTTTCGGGTTGGCATGGCATCACGTCAGTCGCGATCGGCAATTGTGGATTCGGTTTTGCCCCGGTTGCACCAGAAATGCGCGAATACGCGATGCGATCAATGGTTCGCGTAGAAGCAATCCCTTACGACTCAATGGTGCAAGGTATGCCTTGGGACTGGGTGACCTTTCCCGACTATCTGGACAGCTTGGATCGAACGCCAAAAGCAATGAACATTCTTCCCTACGTACCGATTGGCCCGATGCTGTTGCAGGTGCTGGGCGTAGACGATGCCAAAGCAGGTCGCATGCCATCGGACGAGGAGCACGCCGAATTGGCAAACTTGTTGCGTGAGGCAATGGATGCAGGTGGCTGTGGTTGGTCAGCTCAAAGACTTCCTCCGACCGGGCCGGCTGCAGTGCAGCGCGACTGGGATGGCACCCCCATGCCCACCGACATGATGAACGACGAGACTGCCAGAGTGCTGGCCAAAGTCTTGGCTGAACGCAATCAAGGTGTCGTTCAGATGACCCTCACAACCGATGACATAAAACACGACCTCGCACATCTCGAAGAGATCGCGTCAATAAGCGGTCGCCCCCTATTGCATAACGTGGTGCAAGCGTTCGAGGACAAACCTCATGTCCATAAGCGTCAGATCGAATGGCTGGAACGTTGCAGAGAGCGCGGAATTCCGGTTTATGGCCAAGGGGTAACGAGCGATGCGGGGTTTACTTTCACGTTAGAAGATTGGAGTCTCTACGACGACTCCGAGGCCTGGATGGAGGCGTGCATGGGGGACAAAGCCGAGCGTCTAGCTAAATTTTCCGACCCGGCTCGCCGCCAAGCCTTGAAGGACAATCTGCCCTCAACAGCGACCGCTCCACTCGGAAATGTAACCATTCTGTCCCCACGCTCAGAAAGCACAGAAAGATACCGGGAAATGTCGGTTTCTCAAGCTGCGGAAGCGACCGGGAAACACGAAGTGGACATCATGCTCGACATCGCAGTCGAAGATGACCTTGATACTTTATTTTTTGTTGCCCCTCCTCAAGGCAACAGTGACCTACTTCGCGATGTCGTCAGCTATCCGCACATGTTGTTTGGCGTTTCTGATGGCGGAGCCCACACGAAATTTTTAACAGCTGGGCGGTACCCCACCGAAACTCTCACACAACAGGTACGTGACAACCAGTGGTTAACGTACGAAGAGGCACATCGGCGCTTATCTGCTCTTCCAGCTCAGCTAGCCGGGTTCAGAGACAGAGGTGTCATTAGGCAGGGGTGCCCAGCCGACCTTGTCGTGTACGACCCCGAAAACTTAAAGATTCTACCTATGGAAGTGGTGCACGATCTTCCCGGCGGCGAATGGCGACGTATACAAAAAGCATCCGGCTACCGCAACGTCATAGTAAATGGGGAGATCACTATC
>DCYM01000191.1 GCA_002331465.1 Candidatus Neomicrothrix sp. UBA2110
AGCTATCGACCGTCGTCCGTTTTTGATTGTGCCTGATGGTGGTTTAACGGTAAAAAGTCAAGCTTGGGTTGAAAACGCCGCCCATGCAACACTCTTGGCTTGTGATCGCCCTGACCGTGCCGCCGGCAACGTCTACAACGTTGCCGATGAGCAACTGTTTACCATTCATCAAATAGCGCAAATTGTTGCCGATGAGCTTGAACACGAGTGGGAGGTCGTCTCGCTTCCGTACAGCGCGGCACCTTCTACCCGTCCCATGCTCACAAGTTGGTCCAATTCTCATCGCGTTCTCGATATTGGTCCAACAATCCGAGACCTGGGATATCGCGATGTTGTTAAGCCCGACACCGCCTGGAGATTAGCGACGCGCTGGCTCGTAGATAACCCGATTGAACGTGGGGGTGAGGTAGAGCAACGACTGGATGACCCTTTCGAATACGTCAGTGAAGACCGGCAGTATGAAATTTGGCAGCGCTACCAAAAAGAGCTTTCGACAGTTACCTGGTCCAAGGAGCCCGGCTATTCCTCGGCGTACGTGGGTCGAACACCGAATCCTGCTAAGCGTTGAAAACCTTTGTTTGTTGGCCCCTCAGCCGATGCCCGTGACATCAGATGCCGCAACACGGACTTCCCGTGCCGAGATTTGGCTACGTCAGAGTTGTTTCCCTAACTGAGAATGTTGCGGTCGCGTAAGTGGACGATCTCGGACTCGCTGAGGCCCAGGAGCGATGACAAAATTTCATCGGTATGTTGCCCCAGCATCGGGGCCGGAGTTCGGACTCCGTTCGGACCATCGTGCAACAACCATGGAACGCCCGTGTGCGCTAATGCACCGACTTCTTGATGGTTGAGTCGTTCAATAAAACCGCGAGCATTCAGGTGAGGGTCTCGCTCTAAGTCGCGCGCGTCGAGGGACGGCATCGCGGGGATTCCAACGTCCTGCAGCAGGCGCGTCACGTCCCATTGATCTCGCGTCGAGGTCCACGTTTCGATCTGCGCGTCGAGTTGGTTCTCAAATTCTTTCCTGGACGCAGCGGCTAGGAATCTTGAGTCATTTATTCCCAACAGCGATGCCATGGCCTGCCATTCCTGGTCGCTGCTACAGCTAATCGCCACCCAATTATCTTCACCTTGACAGCGGTAAAGATTGTGGGGAGCCATTAGCGGGTCCCGATTCCCGCATAAATCAGGCTGGCTTCCGGTCAGGACGTGTTGCGTCCATCCTTCAACAGCGCTCGAAGCGGTCGCCTCCCAAAGTGAGGTGTCGATAAGTTGCCCCTCCCCTGTCCTCCGGCGGGCAATGAGTGCAGCCATCAACAAGTACGCAGTAGCTATGCCAGCGGCCGGGTCGCCAAGTGAGACGCCCACTTCCTCAGGCTTCCCACCCTCGTGCCCGGTCATAGATGAGAGTCCCGAAAGGGGAGCTGTGGTGGGGCCATAGCCCAGGTAGTGGCTGTACGGCCCATAATGCCCGTATCCGCTTATTGCACCTACGATTACATCAGGACGCTCCACGACGAGGTCGTCATACCCAAGACCGAATCTGTCCATCACACCAGTCGCGTAGTTAGAGACGACGAGATCGCATTGGACAGCGATTTGCTTTGCTATCGCTTGACCTTCCGCTGTCGACAAATCCAAGGTGACACTTTTCTTTCCTTGTCCCCATTGATTGAAGTAGCCGTTTGTGTTCGGTGTCGCTGCATGGTTCACCGAATGAATAGGTAATCGGCGTCCCAAGTCAGGGGCCTGTCGCGATTCGACTTTGATGACTTCGGCTCCTAAGTGAGCGAGATGCATGGTGCAGAACGGACCGGCCCACACCCAGGTGAAATCTGCGACCGTGACTCCATCCAACGGGCGTGAGGGAACTTTTTTCGAGTTCATAGGTACGACTCTGGGTTGGTCAAAGTCGACATCTTGATGGGCCCCTAACTCGGGAGCAGGTTGGCGAATCGACCACCAAGGGTTGGAAAGTCGAGCGGGTGGGCCGGGAAGAATGATTTTTCCCAAGCCTGGCTGATCAACCTCGACGAGGAAATCGCGTGCTTGTAAATGTGGGTCGTTCAACATTTGTTCAATGGTGTTCACGGGAGCGAACCCAATTCGATTCGCTTGGCCTAAGTGAAATAGATCCATGACGCTTTGAGGGGCTGCCCACTCGCCCAACCACATGTGAAGCAGGTCTTCGGCGTCACAGCGCCCTTCCTGGGTATCGAAAATCTCCATCTGTGACCACTCAGGAGTGCCCATCACTTCCTTGAGTCGTTCCCATTGGTCATTTTCGACGCAGACGATAAAGATTCTCCCGTCTTTGACTTCAAAGATCCGCCATGGATTGAGGATTCGGGTACCCGTCCTACCGGGAATCTCATTGAGGTAGCTCCAGCTAATGAAACCTGCTTCGAGCATGCTTGAGATGTAGGCCATTCCTGCAAGGTCGAGATATTCACCATGGCCGGTGCGCAAAGCCCGGTCCAAAGCTCCGAGAGCGATCGCCGCCGCGGCGAATCCAATCTGAAAGCCAGCTTGTTGTCCGGCCGGTTTGAGCGGGGGAAGCTCTGCGTCTTCGGAGCAACCGGGCGTCAGCCAACCCCACCCGCCGCCGTGAATGAGCTGCAAATCTTCTGCACGCCAGCGGGAATAGGGGCCAGAGCGACCAAAAGGAGTCACCGACACAGTGACGAGAGATGGATGGTCTTGAGCGAGTTCACTCTCGTGCAAGCCGGTCGCGTCAGCAAAATCAGGGGCTAAATCATGGATGAGCAAGTCAGCCGATGAAATTAGTTCGCGAAGACGTGATCGCCCTGCCGCGTCAGCAAGGTCAGCGACAACACTCTTTTTATTCAGGTTCAGGTGGGTGAATAATCCACTTTGGGAGATGTCTGGCTTTCCAGGGAAGGGTCCCCGCCGTCGCGAGCGATCTCCGTCTAATGGCTCGACCTTGACAACGTCGGCTCCCAAGTCCGCAATTAGCCGCGTAGCCCATGGAACCGCAACCATTTGACCGACTTCTACTACTCGTATGCCCTCAAGCCCTTGCATAATCCCTCGATCATTTGGCCGATCTGTCTGACTCCAAGGAGGAGCTAAGCATGCACCATGACAGTCTTCGCTGCACGAGCGCGGCGGCCGCACGCTCAGTGTGGTGCACTGTCTGCATTGGCTCGAGGAGGAATTGTGCAAAATCGTAGTTACGAAGAGCGACATGCCGCTGCTCTAGAAGTTTTCGACGCGTTTATGGGTGGCGCTGTCGCCGAACCCGAGCGTGGCGCTCGTTCTTTCCAACGTCAGCATGGGGCATTAGGAAGCTTCGCTTTCGATGTTGTGATGGGGGATGTTTGGGCCCGCCCACAATTGAGCCGCCGCGACCGCAGCCTTATTGTCATTTCAGTACTGGCAACTATTGGCAGCACCGAGGAACTATCACTGCATACCCAGGTGGGACTAAACAACGGCCTCACTCGCAGCGAAATCGAAGAGGCGGTTATCCACGTGGCGGCATACGCAGGCTTCCCGATGGCTATGCAAGCCGGGCGAGTAGTCACGGATCGGTTTTGCCAAATCGATGGAGTCGACCGGCTACCGGAACGACAGGGAGCGGAACAACTCGATGACTCCGAGCGGCAAATCCGTGCGCACGACGTCCGTAAAACTCTTACTGGAGGCCGATGCGCCGACGAGGTAGAACTCGACGTCGCGGCGATGGTGGAGCATCTGGGCGATGTCGGCCTTATTGCCTATCACTGGGCATTTGGTGATTTGTGGGCGCGTGACGAGTTAAGTCGCAGGGATCGCAGCCTGGTGGTAGTTGCAATTCTGACCGCACTAAGTCGCGTAGACGAACTGGCCTTTCATGTTCCCGCTGGGCTTAATCATGGCCTCACTCGAACAGAAATCGAGGAAATCATGGTGCAAATGACCATTTACGGAGGAATCCCACGAGCAGTAGAAGGGATTCAAGCCGCTAAACGGGCGTTTCAAAAGATCGATGCCCGAAGCTAGCTAGTAGATAGCACCGCTGCAGCTTTACCCAAAGGTGCCAAATCGGGCTTTTGCATCAGATGTAAGAGACGCGCGTCCTGATGCATCTCCATCGAATTCTGACAGGTCGCCCATCCGACTCATTTGGCTGTAGCCACGCATCTGATACTTCGACATTTGAACCGACATGGATGGCAGCGACAGGAGTCGCTGGACCCAGCGGTCGACAGCTTCATCGAGATCGGCCTCACCGGATACCACTTCGTGAGCTAGCCCCCACTCAGCCGCTTTCGTTCCATCAACACGTTCAGAAGTCAGCACCATCTGTCGGGCGCGCGCCGCTCCGATTTCGTGAATCAGCCTTGGGGTCGCTCCCCAAGGAAGGGGCACACCCAGTTCGACTTCAGGCACGTAAAAAAGTGTGTCGGATGTTGTGAGCCGAAAATCGCATGACGTTGCAAAACAGCAACCACCGCCGATGGCATGACCGTGGATCCGTCCAATGGTCACGACTTCACAGTCCTCAATAGCTCGCGCCGCTCGTCGGCCAAGCTGTCCTATGTATCGCGCCTGTAGATCATTCACGGGTGGAGTCAACTGTTCCTTACGGTCTGCTCCCGCGCAGAAGGATTTACCTCGCCCACCCAAAACTGCTACTCGGAAGTCAGTCTGGCTGTTCAAGGCAATGAATAGATCTCCCACCTCTTCAATCATTTTTAAGTTATGAGCGTTACGTGATTCGGGTCGGTTCAGCCAGATGCGAAGCACTTCGCCGTCAGGCTCAAGTTCGATGGTCTGGAGGTCGATTCGAAATTCCATCTACCTAGTCTTACCGATAACCCCGGCGAGGGGCCGAAAATTCGAACTATCAATCCTTCTTCTTCGGTCGTATCGCGAAGATGGGCGCCAGATATCCGATGGCTGCAACCGAAGCCGCGAATAAAAAGGTGGTTCTAAGTCGCGTCGGTGTTAATTCGGTGCCTGCGAACGCCAACATGGACTGAATTCCAAGGATCATGCCCATCCACATAACGGTCTGGTTCATGCCGTTTGCGATTCCCAGTTGCGAGTCTTCAACGGAGTTGGCGACCATTGTCTGATACGCCGGCGAGGCGATGCCCGCAGAGACCCCCGAGAGGATGAGGCCAACCATGATGAAAGTCAATCCGAACTTCGCAGGGCTGCTTCCGTATGCGAATGCCAACATTGATCCGATCATCGCGGTGGAACCCACGATCATTGGGGCTCGCATACCTACTTTGGTCACCAGGCTTCCGCCCAAGGGCGAAGCTAACGCGAAGACGCCTGGTCTCGGAACCATCAAAAGTGCAGCCACGCCGACTGAGTATCCATAGGGTCCTTGAAGGACACTAGGAATCACAACGAACGCGCCCATGTAAGCAAATTGGCTACAAGCTGCGGAACCGAGGGGCAACGCAAAGGTGGGCTTCGTGAACAATCGAACATCTAAAAGCGGTGAAGTTACTCGTTTTTCCCAGATGATGAAGCTGAAATAGAGAAGCAAACTCGCCGCGACCATCGCGATAGTGGGGACGTCAGTGGTGAATGAGGCACCTGATCGAGTGATGCCGGGTATGCGTGTGATAGCGAGGAGCAAAAGCAGTGTCGCGCTGGCTAAAAGCAATGCTCCTTGCCAGTCGATCGAGACCCTTGGCCCCTTAGGAATTGGCTTGACCACCACAAACGCAAGAACTGTTGCGAGCCCACCGACTAGCCCAAAACCAACAAAAATTGATCGCCAACCGAGAAGATCTAGTAGCGGTCCGCCGAGAACGACTCCAAGAGTGGGGGCACCAGTCATTGCGAACTGGAACCATCCAACGGCTTTTGCGCGCTCTTCAGCTCCAAAAGCGTCCATGAGTAAAGCCATGCCACTCGGCATCAAAAGAGCACCGCTCAAACCGAAGAGGACTCGGACAGCGATGAAAGCTCCAATGTTCCATACCCAGTAGTTCGCGAACATGGTCGCGGTCATCCCAACTAAACCAATAAGGAAGGTGTTGCGGTGTCCGTAAATATCGCCAAGTTTTCCGCCTGCCGGGGTACCCACCGCCATCGCAAGCATGAGTCCTGTCAGCACCCAGGCCGCGGTAGTGGTCGTGGTGTTCATATCGGCGGCGATGCTCGGAAGTGCGGCTGTGACGAGGGTCATCAGAGAACCGAATCCAAGAACTGCTAGAGCGATCACCCAGAGCAACACCCGCCGGTAGGAGGTGTCTCGTGGAGACTCTTGAGCTACTGCCTCCCGTGGAGCGACACGCCAGACATTGGGCTTATATGCGGAAGGAGCGATACTCACTCAGCACAAGTATGTAGGGTGCAGACCCTTTTTCTACATATTCTTAGATTTTTGGTCGTTCTTAGAATATTGTATTTCTCTACCGGGTCAGTCTTTGGTCTTCGATCATGGCTCGACTCTGGTTGATAGCGATCTCCCCCATCTCAGGGTGAGTCAAAATCCAAAACTTTTCATCGACAATCGCATCCAGCACCATCGGCCCAACTTCGGTGGGGTTCATTCCATCCGCCAACGTCCGAGTCAAGAATTGCCAGAATTTTTGTCCCTGTTCCGAAGCAACGTGTTGTGCAGCGTCTTCAGGTTCGCGATTTCTCTCGCTGTCGACAATGTTCGTGTTGATAGGCCCTGGGCACAGTACAGAGGCATGTACTTTCGAGTCTCGCCATCGAAGGTCTCGCTCGAGTGATGTCATGAGAGCCACAACTCCATGTTTAGCGACGTTATAGGCGCCTAGCGAAGCGCCGGCATATAGACCAGCCATGGAAGCTGTCGAGTTGATGTGGCCCTCCCCTTGCTCTTCGATGAGAGGCAAAAAGGTTTCAACGCCATAGATCGGGCCCCACAAGTCGATGTCCAGAGTCCACTTCCAGTCCGCAATCGACGTTCCTCCTACGGGCGCGCCGATGCCTACACCGGCGTTATTGCAAAGAACGTGGACCGCGCCGAATTGTTTCAGCGTGGCCGCAGCTAGCGCTTCTATCTCAGGTAGCTGGGAAACATCAGTGCGAACCCCGATCGCTTCATAGCCAGCCTGAACGAGCTGCGCTGTAGCTTGTTCGAGTGCCGCTTCTTCAATATCAGCAAGCACTACTTTCATACCCGCGCCGCCGAAGGTTTCGGCCATAGCGAAACCCATTCCGCTCGCTGCGCCAGTTACGACCGCTACTTTTCCGTTGACATCCATGATCGGTGCGTCCTTTCTATCCGGTTGTAACTGCTCGTAGCAATCAGTTGAAGTCGATCACTGTCCGAGCTCCGACGCGCTGACGCATCTGGTCATATCCCTCGTTAATTTGTTCGAGGTGAATGTGGCTGGAAATCATTTCATCCAACATCAATCGGCCATCAAGGTACATATCGATGTACCGAGGCATGTCAACACGGAACGAGTTCGATCCCATCATTGAACCCTGGAGCCGCTTTTCCATCATGAAGACCTCGTAGCCCGGGATCTCAATCTTCTCGCCGAAAGGCATCATGCCGACAATGACGGTCGTACCACCCAATTTAGAAGCGGACCATGCTTGTTCACATGTGGCTTTCAGGCCGATGCACTCAAACGCGTAATCGACACCACCTTTTGTCATCTCGTGAATCGCGGCGACTGCATCAGTCTCAGCGCCGTTTACTGTGTCAGTCGCCCCAACTAACCGCGCAGTTTCAAGTTTGTCAGCAGTTACATCGACGGAAATAATTCGACCGGCTCCGGCAATGCGGGCGCCTTGAACAGCAGAAAGGCCTATACCGCCGGCCCCAAAAACAGCAACAGTCGACCCTGGTTCAATTTTCGCTGTCTTAAAGACTGCACCGACTCCAGTTGTCACACCACATCCGATGAGTGCAGCTCGATCTAATGGCATGTCCTCACGAATTTTTACGACAGCATTTTGGTGCACCAGCATTTCTTCGGCGAAACCGCCTAGACGTGCGAATTGAGCAACTGGGGTGCCGTCACCTTTTGCCAACCTGGGAGTGACGTCATCAGCGCGACTGACGGCCGCGTTGTTTCGACAAAGATTCGGCCGACCGGTCAGACACAGGTCACAGTTTCCGCAAAACACCGAGAGGCAGGTGATGATGTGGTCACCAGGCTTCACGTAGGCAACGTCGTCGCCAACGGCTTGAACCACACCCGCGCTTTCATGTCCCATAACTGCGGGCAACTGGGTTTGCCACGCCGCATCCATAAAGTGCAGGTCGCTGTGGCACAGCCCTGCATTAACGACTTGAAGTAAGACCTCATTTGGTCCAGGTTTGTCTACCGAGATGTCTTCGATCTCCAACTCGCCTGGAATCTGATTTAGAACGGCAGCCTTCATATCTCCTGTCCCCCCTTGGAAGTGTGAACGGAACAGTAGTCAAGGGCGGCCGTCCTGTCATTGGCCTTGCGCTGAATCACTGAGGTGGCGCGTTATTGTGATCTGTTGATATCCGCAGATCGTCCCATGGCGAGAACTTCCCTATGGCCGAGTAGCCAGAGGCCGAGGGAGACCAGACCGGTGGACGCCATGAACACAACTGCTCTAGAAGCTCCAACGCGTTCTGCTATCTCACCGAGCAGGAACGTGCCAATTGGCAGAGCACCGATAGCCATGCTGAGAAGACCCATCGCGCGTCCGCGCATGTTGACGTCCACAGTCGTAAGAACCAGTGTTGATTGAGTAGCGGCAAAAAACCCAGACCCCATTGTCGCGAGAAACAGCGCAACGGCAGCTGTCGACACTGAGGTGCTCGTTGCAAATGGGATAAGCATGGTCATACCAAAAGCGATGCCGCCTACGTAAACCAATCCTCGACGTTTCGGTTCCCAGAGGCCAATGGCCAAAGATCCAACCATCATGCCGAAGCCGGTCATAGCGGCAATGAGACCGATTTGGCTCGGGCTTGCTCCGATGCGATCTCCAATGCGTTGAACAGCCGGGAAATACGCAAACAGGAAGAAGTTCGCAATGAAGGTGATGCCAAGGATGCTGCGAAGTCCCTTGTTTGTTCGAAAGAGTGACAAGCCGGCACGAAGTTCATCACCCACCGAAGGCACGTTTTGACGCGGTGCCGTTTGAGGCGCCTTGTTTCGAGGGACCCAATTGAGCGCTACCAAACCAATCAATAGCAAACCAGCAACTACGAGAAATCCCTCTCCCACGCCAAAGCTCTGCGCAACGCTTCCGCCTATGAGATTGCCTACGGCGACGCCGGTGGCAAGCGCGAATGATTCATATGCCATGGCGTTATCCAGCCGTTGGTTACCAACTAGCTCAAAAACGAGCGCTCGGCGGCTGGTCATGTCCCCAACCCAGCCAACACCGGCTATGAGCAAAAACGGGTAGATGACCCAAAGCTGAAGCGAGTCCTTAAGTTCCAACACGCCAACTACGACGACCACCGGCACGAGCAGTGCGAGTTGCAAGCGGACAGTCCGGAGACGGTCAAAGCGATCTGCCATGACCCCGCCAATAGCACCTCCCAAAAGGAGCGGAGCCCACATAGTTGTTCCAGTGAGTTGAACCATTCGGGGCGAGTCAGTTACGTCATTAACCCAGAAGGCCGACAGAAAAGCGATCCCCCAACGCGCCCAATGCCAACACATTCCGGCGAATAGCAGCGGGACGAACCCTCGAGCGGCAAGGGCACTACGGTCGCGACGTGATCCAAATTTCGCCCCGCTCGGTTCAAGCATCGCCGGAGCCTACGACTCATAAAGACGCAATGCTGTTCGCTCGCAACCCGCTCCTGCGATTGTTTCAGTTCGCGATGGAAGATTCGTGCTGACTACGAGCTACAGCACCACGCCCGAAAAGATTCCCTTAGCGCTGCACTTTGCCCGTGCCGTCATCGTGAAGGCCATCATCGTGACGATGTGGAAGCCTGGGCTATGACTACTTCCATTCGAGTTTGTGTTATTCCAGGCGACGACGCTGCGCCAGAGGCAATGCAGGCTTCGCTGCGAGTACTTGGTTGCTTGGACCTGCCCATTGAATGGGACCACGTACTTCCCGGACGTGAGCTATCAGAACTCAACGGCGCAGAGCGCGACGCTCTTGTACATGCACAAATTGATGCCGCTGACACTGTGCTTTTTGGCGCGACAAACGGAACAACACCTGGCGCTCGATACATGCGTTGGGGCAAACTGACGTTTGCCAATGTTCGACCAATTCAATGGCGTCCCGGATTTCGGTCGCCACTGAAAGATCCCGAAGAAATTGATTACGTCATCGTTCGAGAGAACCTTGAGGACATGTATGTCGGAGTCATGGGCGAAGCCAAAGACCTACTCAACGCCGGCCTGGCTGACGCCAGGTCCCGTCTGCCAGCAGGAGCTGAAGACGGCAGGTTCGCGGCGAAAATCATCACTCGGCCTGGTACTGAGCAAGTAGCACGTTTTGCTTGCGAACTAGCACTCGAAAGGAGTGCAAAACTCACGGTCTCAGCAAAAACCAACATGCTTCCCGCGACAGATCGGTGGTTCTGTGAGATTGTCCAAGAAATAACTCAGGAGTACCCTGGGTTGCAGTACGAGGAATTCATTGTTGATGATATGGCTCACCGATTGGTGATCCGGCCACACGACATTGACGTTCTACTTTTGCCCAACCTGTATGGTGATGTTCTCTCTGATTTAGGGGCCGGAACCATCGGTGGGTTAGGACTCGCTCCATCTGGATGCTACGGAAACGAATTCGCTTATTTCGAATCCGCTCATGGAACTGCGCCTGACATTGCCGGTATGGGAATCATCAATCCAACCGCGACTTTATTATCGGCGGCAATGATGCTCCGCTATTTGAATCTCAATACCGCTGCGGATCGTCTAAACAATGCCATTGGAGACGTCTATCTCTCTGGGTCTGTTCTGACTCCAGACCAGGGCGGTGACGCTGGAACTGAAAAATTTGCTGACGCTGTGATCGGAGCATTGTGACTAACACTGATGACCATTCGCCTCGAGGAATTCCCGACGATCGCCCTAGCGGCGATCAGCCTGAGGGTCCAATCGCTTTTCGTTTGGAGCAGCTCCGCCCATGGGGAATCGCTGCCTATGAGGCGGCTGGCATGTCCGCTCTGGACGCAACAACGGTGGTTGACAACCAACTGTGGTCTGATTTACGAGGTGTCGATACTCACGGTTTTCAGAGAGTGAGCTGGTACATCAACTGGTTCCGCGACGGATCAACCGATCCCGAAGCTCAGCTACACATCGTGCAGGAAACACCGGCGGTGGTTGTAGCGGACGGCAACCATGGACTCGGACAACTAGTGATTACCCGGTTCATGGACCATTTAATAGAAGTGGCTTCCCAGAGTGGAATGGTCGCCGGCGTAATCCGCAACTCCAACGACTGGGGATGCGGCGGGAATTACCCGTACCGAGCCGCTCAAGCTGGATTTGTCTGCTTTGGTACTACGACCAGCGTTCCAAACCTTGCACCGTTCGGAAGCAGAAGAAAATTGTTTGGAAACAACCCCATTGTGTGGACGTTCCCGAGACGAGATCATCCGCCGATTGTTCTTGACATGGCGATGACCCCTGTCGCTTTGGGAAAGGTGCTGCGAGCTCGTTCAGAAGGCACGGAGATTCCCGAGGCATGGGGTTTTCTTGACAGAGAGGGAAACCCCACCGTGGATCCCGATGTAGCGATGAAGGGCATCGTGCCTGCCATTGGCGGCTACAAGGGGATCGGAATGATTACCGCTTCCAACGTCTTAGCTGGGATTCTTTCAGGTTCGGCTCATAGCGGCGATGTCGCCGTCGGTCACAGGGGCCAGTTCTTTCTACTTATGGATCCTGGCATCTTCAGAGATCGCGACGAGTACTACGACGACATCGAAGACATGGTCAGCCAAATCCGTGCTGCGGGAGAAGAAGATGCTCTACCGGGTCAGCAGGTCTACCTCCCTGGTGAGATAGAGCAACAAACTATGGACCGGCGCACGCTTGACGGGGTCATCTCCTACCCAGGTTCGGTGGTCAGAGCACTTCGCAAAATAGGCGACGAAGTCGGTGTGTCTTTCCAGTGTGATCCTGTGACTTAGGTTTCGGGAGGTGGATCCTCCCAACGCGGGCTTATTACTCCTTCTGAGAGCGTTGGTGAGCAGGTAGAGGAAGGCGAATAGGTGCCAGGACGCTCATGTCGATATCAAGAAGGCTAGGACCTTGACGTTCAAGGGCCCGCGCCAGGGCTGGTTCGAATTGCTCAAGTCCATCAACTCTCTCCGCGTCAACTCCCATTCCCTCCGCAACTTTGACGAAATCTACGGTGGGCAACTCTGTGCCGTGTTTACGACCCAGAACGTTGTCTTGAATTATGCGCAATATGTTGTAGCCCGAGTCGTTAAAAACTAGAACGATCACTGGGATTTGGTGTTCCGCACAAGCGGACAATTCGCCAATAGATAATTGAAGACCGCCGTCACCTTGCACAATAAGGGTGTGGTTTCCGCTTCCTATTGCTGCACCCATACCAAGCGGCAATCCTGGCCCGATCGCCACAGCTGCCGGGCGAACCGAGGTCCGACTTCGAACGATCGGAAGCAACCGATTGCCCCAGGTGTAGTTAGGCACGGTTGAGTCACGAACAATTGGGGAATCTTCAGGAAGTAACTGCCGGATGGTCGAAACAATTTGACTGTGATCTGAGCCGATCTCTTCGCGAACCGCTTGCTCGTCGGATGCTCGTATCTTGAGACAACGGTCGACGAACTGATCATCGACATTGCCCTCGTTGACTCGTTTGAGTAAGCCCTCAAGCCCAAGTTTGGCATCGCCAACTACGGCCACGGCGGCGGGATAGTTACGCCCGATAACTTCGGGGTCGACGTCGACATGCACAAGCTTTTCCGGCATGGGAAGACTCCAGACCCGAGTGGCGTAGTTCTGGAACCGCGTACCTACTGCAAGCACGGCGTCCGCTTCTTCGAAAATTTCCAGACCTGATACCCGGTCGGTACGAAATCCGAGGCTGAGGGGATGCGTTTCCGAAATAGATCCTCTTCCTTCGATTGTCGTGACAACCGGGGCGCCGAGCCGCTCGGCGAAAGCAGTCAATTCTTGTCCGGCGCCTGAAATATTGACGCCGCCCCCCGCCCAAATAACTGGACGCTCGGCAGTCCGCAGTATCTCCGCCGCTTGGTCCAAAAGGGTTTCGTCGGGTGCTATCCGCTCAGTTTTCGATGAACCAACGATCTCGATGTCAGTTGTTCGATATTGAAGGTCGATCGGGATTTCTATTGCGCCGGGTTGCGGGCGGCCGCGACGGATATCGTCTGCGATTCGGGAGAGTTCCCTGCTGATGTCCTCGGTGTAGCGAACAGAGGCGACCGATCTGCACACAGTGTTGAGCATCTCGGGTTGTTTTTCGTGTTCATGGAGAAAGCCCTTGCCTTTGCCACGGAATCGGGACTCGATCTGTCCGGTGATCATCATGACCCGCGAGGAGACAAATGCGGCTTCGTAGATTCCGGGCACGGCATTGACTGCGCCAGGCCCTGTTGATGTCAGAAGTACCCCTAGCTCGCCGGTGACTCGCGAATAGGCGTCAGCAGCATGTGCTGCAGCTTGTTCGTGGCGAACGTTAATTACTTGGATATCTCGGTGGAGTGAAAGAGCGTCGTAGATGGGCAAATTGTGAACACTCACAATTCCAAAAACGTGTTTCACGCCTATAGCAGAGAGGGTCTCTGCGACAGCTTGGCCGCCAGTCATCATCGTCATAGTGGGCACACGGTAGCTTCCGCTCGCATGTCTTTCAGGACACGAGGAGCGCGTCAGCTATCGACTTCAATCGTTGTTCAGAATGTGTCACCGCCGGATCGATGCCGTAGTGCTCGTGGGCGCTGCGGTATCGGCCATCGATCCAACGTACAGAAACATTGTTGGGGCCCATGAGGGCCGGGTGTTTGACTCCGCACGCGAATGACAACCGCAAAAGTTCGCGACGAAGGCCCGAGACATAGTTAGCTAACCGCACCCCTTTGTCAGTCGGGTCAAGACCCCTTTGGAGCCATTGGGATTGGGTTGCTACGCCGGTAGGGCAATGACCCGTGTGACATTTCTGGGCTTGTAGGCATCCAATCGCAAGCATGGCCTCGCGTCCTACGTTCACCATGTCCAAGCCCAAAGCCATAGCTGTAGCCGCTTGTGCAGGGAGCCCAAGTCGGCCCGCGCCCATGAATACGACTGCGTCGGTCAAAGCAACTTCAGCGAAAGCGTTGTAGGCCACTGCAAAAGCTTCCCAGAACGGAAGAGCTACGTGGTCTGAGAAGACCAAAGGCCCGGCACCGGTGCCTCCCTCAGCCCCATCAATATTGATGAAGTCCGGGCCGCGGCCAGTTTCAGCCATGTGTTGCGCTAGGTGGGTCCAGAAATCAACTTGCCCAACGGCAGATTTGATGCCAACAGGCAATCCAGTGAGTTCCGCTAGTTGCTCAACGAACGCGACGAGACTGACAACGTCGGAGAAGGTTGAATGCCCACCCGGACTCGCCACGTCTATTCCTTGGGGAACACCGCGAGCCTCAGCGATTTCGGCGGTCACTTTGGCCGCTGGCAACAACCCACCCATGCCGGGTTTAGCACCTTGACTCAGCTTAATTTCGATTGCTCGAACGGGAGCCGATGCAACCGTTTCGAGGAGCGTGTCCAGGCAAAAGTTGCCCTTATTATCGCGGCATCCGAAATATCCGGTCCCGAATTGAAAAATCAGTTCTCCACCATGAAGGTGATGTTCAGCTATGCCGCCTTCACCAGTGTTGTGAAGACAGCCGTCGATAGCGGCGCCACGATTGAGCGCTTGAACAGCAGCTCCTGACAGCGACCCGAAGCTCATCCCTGACAAGTTGACTACTGACTGCGGGCGAAAGGCACCCGGTCGGCTTCGCCACTGGCCTAAAACTTTGGTGCACTGGATTGGGGCGGAAACCGGAACCGACTCAAGAATAGGGAACGGCGAGTGGAGAAAAACGACGCGGTTGGGTTCTGTCAGATCATCATCAGTACCGAAGCCAAAATATGAGTTCTCTTTCTTGGCTGTCGCATACACCCATCGTCGTTCATCGCGACTGAAAGGTTTCTCTTCGTCGTTACCGGCTACGACATATTGACGGAGCTCGGGGCCGATTCGTTCAATCAGATACCTCAGGTGGCCGATCAGCGGAAAGTTACGCAATATGGCGTGGCGGCGTTGAAGAAGGTCATATAGAGCGACGCCCAAGAGCGCCGCCACAAGGATCACTACCCACCACCACCAAGCCATGTCCTTGACGCTAGCCGTGTGGTGAGGCGGTTCAATCCGAGTTTGCCCCGCAAATCACCAAGACACCATGTTCATGCGCCGATATCGCGATCTTGCCTGAAAGCAATCCAGCGAGACCAGCTGCTGCTGCGGGCTCGGACGGAACACCGAATTCAGTTGCGAGCACCCCTTGGGCCGCTGCTGTTTCTTGATCGCTTACGACAACGCTTTCAGCTCGCGAGGAGACGAGTGCGTTCCACCCAAGATCTCCTATGCGGCGAGCTCCAAGGGAGTCCGCTGCCAGCCCCGATACTTCAATGTCAACGGGTTCGCCTGCAGCTCTGGCTCTGGCCCAAGTTTGCGTCCCTTCGGTTTCGACCGCTATTAGCCGCTTGCTGGTCCCCCACCACGTCGCCAACCCACCAGCGAGACCACCACCTCCGCAAGCCACAATCACAGTTGTCGCGTCTGGTACCTGGGCATCTATTTCCATTGCAATGGTGCCGGCGCCCGAAATGACTTCCGTTTGGTCGTACGCATGTAATTCGACACAATTACGACCGAGCGTGAACTGACGCGCTGCTGAGAGAGCGTCGTGGTATTCGCGTCCAGTTACATGCACTTGTGCACCGTATGACTTGAGCTTTTCGAGTTTGCGCGAAGAAATGAGCGACGGTACGAAGATATTGGCCGGGTACCGGAGGCTTCTAGCCGCCCAGGCAACCGCCACTCCGTGATTTCCTCCGGAAGCCGCAATCACCCCATCGGAACCGACTTCTGCGCAGAGCAAAGCATTCATTGCACCTCGGGCCTTGAACGATCCGCTGTGTTGGAGATTTTCGAGCTTAAGGGTCAGCCGGTAAGGCAACCCCAATGCTTCGCCATTGAGTGACTGGACCGGAGTGCCGACAATATGGCCGTTTAGTCGTTGAGCAGCATTTGCGATCGCGTCTCTGTCTAATTTCACGTCCGGGGCCAGGTGTCATCTGCCAGAAATCGTTCGACACGGTCAACGTAAGTACTTCGGTCGTATACGCCATACAGGGCGTGTTTCATGCGAACTGGGTCACCAAAGAAGAACCGTTCGTACAAGCTCTGTCGACCGCCAAATCCGGAGATTGTCATGTCCCATGCGAGCCTAAACAAGCGCAAGCGTTCTTCTGCTGAGCCATTCTTCCCTTGAAGGAACTTGGAGATGTCGCCGCTTCGTTCACCAGTCCAGTCGGCTTCGCTCGGCACCATGATCAAACCACTGGACGAGCAAAGTTGAAGGATTTCCATCAACCTTTGATGAACCGCCGGATAGTGATTTCGGGCGGCATCTAATGGGCCTCGCGCTGGGGTCATCACCCCGTATTCGTTTACGGTCGCCTGCTCTTCGGAAGCAACTTTCAAAGCTTTCATTATCTCAAGGGTGATGATTACCTCCGCGACCATTTCTTGGACGTGCGGATAATGACCAGTTCCGACCATGTCGATGACTGCTTGAAGAGTTCCCAGGATGGCTTCCGTCTTTGCGATTTTCAGATTCACCACTTGGTGGGCCATATGCAGCACTGCCCCTGTTCGCGCGTAGGCCTGGTTTGCCCGATCCACGTCCCGAATTAAGAAAACCCGTTCCCAGGGAACAATGACGTCGTCAAAGATCACCATGGCATCAAGTTCGTCAAAGCGTGAACCCAAGGGATGGTCGACGTGGCTGCGACCTTGATCCAATGGTTCGCGGCACTGGAACCGCAGCCCTGGAGTGTTGTTGGGTAGAGAGAACCCAAGTGCGTAAGGGCGTAGTTCATCTCCGCCCTGTAAAACCGTTGACGGAAATATCAAGATCTCATCCGAGATAGGCAACGTGGCCAGCATCCGGGCACCGCGAACCAAGATACCTTCGCTAGTTTCCTCAACTAGACCCAGGGCGATGAACGGGTCATCAAATTCGTTGGCTTGCTTTGACTTGTCAATTTGAGGGTTAGTCAGAGCATGCGTGAGCGCCAGGTCGTTCTCTCGCACGTACTCGAAATATTTGCCGATGTTGTGGCCGAAACGACTATCTATTTCGTCGAAATACGCTCCCGCCATCCCGGCAGCCATAACGTTTACATTCATGTAGTCGGGGGATCTGCCCATATGGCCAAGGCTCGCGTCGGCCCACACCTTGTGCATCTGAGACCGTTTACGAAGGTCGTCTTTGCTTTCCGGCACCATGAAACTGCGGCCAACTCGGTGTCCCGATGATGGAGATTTGAAAGTCATGACGTCTACTAGGTCATCTTGGTGTTGAAGGTCGTATAGGGCCGCAAGCGATGCCACAGCGTTTCGAGTTTTCGGGTGGCTCGTCGGGTCCTCTACGCGGTGACCTTCGAGCCAAAGATTCGGCGGCTGGGTGCGAAGTCGCTCAATGACCTGTTTTCCAGTTCTTGCGGGCATGAGCACTCCTGAGCTTTCATCTGTCGCTTCGTTATCCGAATATAGAATACAGTAACCGATAATCGGTTACTGTATTCTGCAACATGTCTCCTACTCGCCAAATCGACTCCAGCCGTTCCCAAACTCTCGACCGCGGCCTATCAGCCCTAACAATAATCGCCACCTCCAAAACTCCGCTAACGATCCATGAGGTGGCTACTCATCTGGGTCTCGGGCGTTCTGTGACTTACCGAATAATTCGCACACTTGAGGATCATCGCTTAGTAACGCGTGATGCAACTGGTCGTCTTACGGGAGGAACTCAACTAGTCGCTCTAGCCGGGGGGGTCAAAAATGATATGCAGGCCGCCGCTGCCCCCATCCTGGCGACACTCGCCAACTTGTTGGGAATGACTGCCTTCCTCGTGGTGTCGGACGGCAATGCGGCCGTCACCGTTCTAGTAGTCGAACCCACGAGCACGGCAGCCCATGTTGCCTACCGGCCAGGAACCCGCCACCCTCTCGATCGCGGCGCACCGGGAATCGCCTTGTTAGCTGGTGACGCACCAAGAGCATCCGAACGCGTGGAAATTAACGAGGCTCGGACGTCGGGGTGGGCGTATTCGGAAAGCGAAGTCATCGAGGGGATGGCCTCCATCGCCGCACCAGTGACAACCCCCAATGGAGCCACCCAAGCTGCCGTCGCAATCGTCCACCTCGTAGCCGGGCTGGACTCAAGTTACGTCGCCCCGCATGTAGTAGAAGCTGCGCGATGTTTAGGAATTGAACTCGCGTAAAGAAGCATCCGGGGTTTTGTAAACCAGCGGAAAGAGGTCTTCGTCACCGGGATATTGGCCAATTTCAACTGTGGTGTCTTCGCCGGTGACGGTGGGGTCACAGCCCGGATGGGGATACCAAGTGGCGTCGTCACCAAGCCATCGAGTGGACAGCGCTACTCGGCGCCCATTTCCAGCGTTTCCGGGGGAGCCATGCAGTGCCCATGCAGAGAAGAACAGGGCGTCGCCGGGTTCAACGTCAAACCCGACGATGTCGTAATCCTCTCTGGCAGCCGCGACATCCGGACATGGTTCGCCTTCAAAATCATTCACCCACCCTTTTGAGCCGTCAAATGCTTCTGGAGCGAAATATGAATTCCAGCTATGAGAGCCTCGGACAAACTCCAGTGAACTTTCTTCAACAGTGACTCGACTCGTCGATACCCACGCCGAACAGATCTGCTTGCCGAGAAACGGCCAGTAGGGAATGTCTTGATGCCACGGAGTTGGAGCTTGCGTCTTTGGTTCTTTTATCAACAAGTGGTCGAAATAAAATCGGGCGCTTGCGGAACCCATCAATGCGGCCGCTATGTGACCAACTCCCGACTCATAGATGTAATGGTTAACCATCGGATCGCTCTTCCAGCGATATCGACTCGTAAAGAGTCGGTCCCTCGTGGCGCCAGGGTTGGTATCGGTGACCCATCTCCCAGGGTCTAAAAGTTGCGCATCCGCCATTGCCTCTATCTGAGGTAGCCATTCCTCGGACACGGCATTGGGAATTTTGACCACTCCATCAACTGAATAGGCCGCGCGCAGTTCTTCGGTCACCTTGGGATGCGACGCGATCATCGGTGGCTCCTTCGTCCCAGCAGATCCTTAACACGTTATCTTTCTCAGCCGTTTGGGTAAAGCCGAAATTTGAGCCATTAGAGAGAGTTACATTGAGACAACCAGGCCAAGGCAGATTGGAATGATCAGGTGAAAGTCGGTTTTATTGGACTCGGTAACGTCGGTGGCAAATTAGCTCGCAGCATTCTTCGCAATGGATTCGACCTCACGGTACGAGACTTGGACCCGGCCACAACACAAGAGTTTCTGAATTCTGGGGCGTCGGTTGCGCAATCCCCTCGA
>DCYM01000182.1 GCA_002331465.1 Candidatus Neomicrothrix sp. UBA2110
AAAGCCGACGCGTGCGATAACGCTGCCAAAGAGTTAAGTGCCTTTGGCGAGTGCATTTCCCTGCCAACTGATCTAAGCGATGAAAACAGCATGGCTGCGTTTGTACGCGACATCGAAGAGCGTGAATCGCGCCTCGATATTCTGGTCAATAACGCAGGCGCCGCTTGGGGGGCTCCGCTGGGGTCGTTTCCGGCAAGCGGGTTCGACAAGGTATTTGACGTCAATGTCAAAGCGCCTTTCATGTTGACCCAGGCCTTTCTTGATTTACTGAAATCGTCTGCGAACCCGGACGATCCTGCACGAGTAATCATGATCGGGTCGGCTGACGGTATACGGGTGCCATTCGGAGACAACTACTCTTATTCGGCGTCTAAGTCAGGAATTCACATGCTTTCGCGTCATTTGGCGCACCATTTGGTGCGAGAACATATCAACGTCAATGTGATAGCGCCCGGACCGTTCGAGTCGAAAATGATGAGTTACATGCTCGATGATCCTGAACGCAGAGCCGGTGTAGTGGCGGCAACCCCCCGGGGACGGATCGGTGAGCCCGAAGACATCGTTGGTGCGACGATCTTCCTTTCGAGCCGTGCGAGTTCGTGGCTGACAGGTGTCACTATTCCGGTCGATGGTGGAATCTCAACGCATGGGTGATGGGCCTCGATTAACCATTCTGGTCGGAAGTCTCCGGGCAGGATCGTTCAACTACGCAGCGGCCCAAGTTGCTGAAAGTTACCTTGCTGGCAAAGTGGACGTAAGTTGGCCGGATCTCTCGTTGGTGCCGTTCTTTAACCAAGATGTCGAAGAATTAGGAGACCCCCCAACGGTGCTCGCGCTGAAGCAGGCGGTTGCAGCCAGTCAAATTGTTTTGATTTTTACACCGGAGTACAACTTCGGTGTACCTGCCGTAACGAAAAATGCGATTGATTGGCTCTCTCGGCCGTTCGGAAATGGTTGTTTGACTGACCGGATTGTTGGCATCGTCGCCGTGGGACCCAGCTCTCGTGGTGGCGAGAATGTTCGGGAAGAGTTGCTCCGAATTTGCGGGACGCTGAGCGACCGGGTTTACCCCAAAACCCTTGGTATACCAAGAGTGTCCGAACTCGTGAACGGTCGGCTGCCTGAGACAGCTGAGAGCGCTGTGCGCCTATGGGTGGATGAGATGTTGGTTTATGGCAAGCGGTGGCAGGGCGCGACCAGTTAGCGAATTGTTTACCCTGACGTCTACTTCCGGATAGTGGTCCATCCCGTTCGCTCGCTATCGTCGAACGCCGCCGAATACCTGTCGGTCAGGCCTGTATCCAACTCAAATGCCACTTCCGCGACTTGCGTCATCGCCTTCTTCCACACATCGATCAAGCGATCTTCTCCTTCGTAATCGAAGAGATCGGAAAGAGAACGTTCTGCAGAACCACCGCGTTCTAACGGATTTTCCGCTAAATGCCGTGCCGTTACTGACAGACCCTCAACAGGGTCCACTACATCTCGATAACCGAGGTCGAACATAGCTTTCTCGCACGAGGTAACTCGGTGATGGGGTGTCCCTCGAACTGTAAGACGCTGGGCGAGTGTCGCGTATTCCCAAGGGACGTTGACAATCTCAAATTCATGGCCGAGAGCCTGGGCAATTATTTCGACCCACTGCAACAAAGTGGGCGTCCACTCATCCGAAGCGTTGTAAATCTCGCCTGCGGCGACATCAGGGTTGTCGACGATGGTTAAAAGCATCTGTGCTGCGTTGACGGCGTAGGCCCTGGACTGAAGTGTCATTCCTCCGTCGGGAAGTATTAAATGTTTACGGCCCTCAAGGATTCGACGCACGATCGACCATTCGAGACTCGCTACCTGTCCCGGTCCGTAAATCCACGGATATCGGAGGTGTGAACCGGTCGGATGATGTTCCAATACCACTACCTCGGATCGGCCTATGTTGGCCACCTTCCTGTTAACCGCGAAACCCGTTGGTTCATCGACGACAAGGCGAGCCGTTTCTCGAGTGGGAACCCGCATACCCGCGGGCCACAAAGCATCGGCGTCTCCCCAACCGGTGTAGGCAGGCACGCCTCCAACACTCACGAACTTCTCCGTCCGACCTTCAAGTAAGGCGGCTAATTCACGCAAACGGCCGTACATCACAATGGCTAAGTCGAAAGTTCTGTTACCAAGAGCGTTCGTTGTTTTTTCCGAGTCGAAAGGGTCGGTATGGATGTGTTCAACGGCGTCGGGGATCTCAACCGACTCGTGCGCTCCGGTATGCAGGATCGTGACGTTGAATCCCCGTTCAAGTAGTCCGTTGACGATGTGAGGCCCGGTAGGTCCTGTGCCACCGACGACGAGTGCTGTCTTCATTCAAAGTCCTCCTAACCGTGCCTGAGCAGCATAGGGTCGAGAAAACCTACGTATGGGCAGAAAGGGGACTGGTGAATTCCACTGACGCCTGGGGCTTGGCGATGCAGGGTGACTCAGATGAAATCGGGCTGCATAATCGGCTTGTTGACGATTATCTGATGTTCGCTCCCGGCTTGGCGCAGACAATGGAGTCCGCGTCGCTTTCGGCAGCGCCTCTTAGCAAATGCTTGGTTGGGCAACTTCTTCTCATGGCGAACAGCAGCGAGACGCTAGCTGCGGCTTCAACGCTGTTAGAAGAGGTGGACACTCGGTCACTTAATAATCGCGAGAGAAAGCATCTCGACGCCCTCAGCCGGCAAATCTTGGGTGACTCGATAGGAGCTTCCAACATCTTCGCTGAGTTGGTCGCCGAAACACCGTCTGATGTTGTTGCTCTGAGGCTTTTACATTTTTCTCTCTTCAACCAAGGCCGGATCACCGAAATGGTGAATTCGGTAAGAACCGCTAGGGAGAAT
>DCYM01000219.1 GCA_002331465.1 Candidatus Neomicrothrix sp. UBA2110
GAACTTTCAGTCCCAGTATTGACCTTCCCAATCACCACCGAGGGCCCACCAGAGCCACAACTTCGAACCCGCCGTTGGCCCTGGCAAAGTTGACATCGAATAGCAATTGATCCAGCGGCTCCGCACCGAGCAGACTGTGTTCGTACGACGAAAGAAGTAGTGATGTCCGATCGTGTTTTAGTAAGCATCAATGACGGTGTCGCCGACGTTCGGCTGAACCGGCCAGAAAAGCTAAACGCTCTCGATGGAGCGATGTTTAAAGCCCTCGCAGATGCGGGCGAGAGTCTAAAAGACCGATCGGATGTTCGAGCGGTGGTTCTCAGCGGTGAAGGTAGATCGTTTTGCGCTGGGCTAGATTTTTCTTCATTCCAAGAAATGGGTTCATCGGAAGGTAAGAACGAAACAGATACTGAGAATCGTCTCCAAGGTCGCATCACTCATCTCGGCCAACAAGCCGCTTGGGTATGGCAGGAGCTTGAAGTTCCAGTTATAGGCGCTATTTCGGGACATGCTCTTGGTGCGGGGTTTCAGATCGCGATGGGCCCAGACATTCGATTAGTTCATCCAGACACAAAAATGTCAGTTCTTGAAATTAGGTGGGGCTTAGTGCCAGACATGGGGGCTTCAGTCCTGCTGCCCCCGTTAGTAGGTTTAGACGTCGCCAAAGAGCTTTATTTCACTGGACGAATGATCTCGGGAACCGAAGCCGCACAGCTAGGCATAGCAACTCGCGTGAGTGAAAATCCGCGTGCTGATGCCATGGAACTGGCTGCAGAAATAGCGGAAAAGAACCCTGAGGCCATCAGAAGGATGAAAACAATCCTGAACGGAATAGGCGAACGTAGTACCGCCCAACGGTTTGCAGCCGAGCGCGAACACATCGGTGCTTTGATCGGGTCACCTAATCAAAAGGAAGCAGTCTCGGCGTTTTTCGAAAAGCGAACCCCGAAGTTCACCTGACGTCTGTTGGCATCTGGAACACTGGCTACGTGACTTCAACCATCGATTCTTTACTAGCTGAAGCTTGTGAACTAGCAGAAGCGGCAGGATCGCTAACTTTGGAATGGTTTCGTCAGCCCGAGTTAGATGTAGTGATCAAGGCAGACGGGACTGAAGTCACCGCTGCGGATCGCGCGGCCGAGCGATTCATTCGCGAGGAGCTAGCCCGTCGCCATCCGCGGCACGCGGTTTACGGCGAAGAAGAAGGCGGAGCAATTACGTCGAGTGGGCTTTCGTGGATAATCGACCCCATTGACGGAACGCGTGGCTTTGTTCGCGGCGTGCCGTTATACGCGACACTTCTTGCGGTAGTCGATGATGAAGGCCCGCTGATAGGTGTGATTCACATCCCAGCATTGCATTCCACAATCGGGGCTGGCCGTGGTGTCGGCTGCTGGCTCGACGGTCAACGATGCATGGTTAGCGAACGACCTGGAATAGCTGGTTCGCTCGTGAATACGAGTAGCTACGAAACGTTTTCAAACGAAGCTCTCCTAGGTCTCAAGGAATCCGGAGCACTTATGAGGACCTGGGGAGATGCATACGGTTACTACCTGGTGGCAAGTGGACAAGCCGAAGCGATGGTCGATCCGGTTTGCTCCCCTTGGGATCTTGCCCCCATGCCCGTGATCATTGGGGAAGCAGGCGGAACATTTACTGACCTCAACGACGCCAGAGAACTTGATCTACGAGCTCCTGCGGACTCAGTTAACGGAGTCGCTTCCAACGGATTGATCCATGACCAGCTGTTAGACGCCTTGAGGTACCAATGACGAAAGAAAATCAAAGAATGCCGAAATGGGTCCCAAGAGCCACGGCGCTGTTCCTTGCCGGCGTAGCGTTGCTTGGCGCCATTGTCTGGGTACTGATTCGAATTCGTTCCCTCATCATCGTGATCCTTGTATCACTATTTCTTTCCTTCGCGATCGAACCAGCCGTCAACTGGCTTGCGAGGCGTGGATGGCGGCGCGGGGTGGCAACACTCGCAATGTTCGCCCTTATTCTTCTGGCGGTCGCCGGATTTTTGTTCGCCATGGGTTCAGTTTTGGCCGACCAGATAACAAAGCTGACAAATGAAGCTCCCGGATACATATCTCAAATAGAGCGATGGCTCGAAGACCAGTTCGGAATTGTCTTAGAGACTGATTCGTTAATCGCAGAGTTCTCAAGCGGCGGGAGCGCAGCGCGCCTCGCATCTAACGTCGCAGGCGACTTAGTTTCCATCGGCACAGCGTTAATGTCACTGGTCTTCCAAACGTTGACAGTCTTGTTGTTCACCTTCTACCTCGTGGCGGACGGACCGAAGCTTCGACGGTTTCTGTGCTCAGCTCTGCCACCCTCAAAACAGACGCTCATGCTGAAGGGCTGGGAAATAGCGATCGACAAAACCGGCGCATACATCTATTCCCGAACCCTGCTGGGCCTAGCGGCATTCTTTGTTCATTGGGTCGTCTTCGCTCTCTTAGAGGTTCCCTCACCTGTTCCTCTAGCCCTTTGGGTGGGGATCATGTCGCAATTCGTTCCGGTGGCCGGCACGTATCTTGCTGGCCTCTTACCAATACTCATTGCGCTGTTACATCAACCAGTCAGCGCCTTATGGGTGTTAATAGCCATTACGGTCTATCAGCAGATAGAGAACTACCTTTTTGCTCCGAGAATTACCGCGCAAACCATGAATATTCACCCAGCTGTTGCTTTTGGAACTGTGATTGTTGGGGCATCACTACTTGGTGTCGTCGGCACCTTATTAGCGGTGCCAGTTGCCGCGACGGTCCAGGCATTCGTATCGACTTACATCCGAAGACACGAATTAATTGACTCCGATCTCCTCGATGATGTGGAGTCTGACGATCCAGTAGACGGAGAAGACCCAGAGGAAGAAGCCATTTGAGATCGATCAAGAACCGGTCTTTCACTCTTGCCCGATGATCATTTCAACAACGTGCCGCTCGTGGGCATAGGTGTAATTGAGTAAATCGAGTTGTTCGTCATCCACATGCGGAGCATCGTGGAATTCGAGGACCAACGCCATGAGATCGACGCGCTCAACAAATAGCACCCCAGCGATTTTGATTAGCGGAGACAACGATTGAAGGGCTTCCGTAAATCTTTCCCGCCGCGTTTTCTCAGGGATAGCGATCGCCAACACTTGAACTATTTCAGGCAGAGTGTGAGAGCGGTCTGATTGATAAGCGATCTTCCAACTCGGCTTCTTCGATCTATCTCTCAGACCCGCCTTTCGAAGTCGCCGCACGAGTTCCCGACTGTCAACACTTACAGCTCCGGCGTCTAGCGCCCGCTCATGTTCCTCACTACTCAGGTCGTAATGGTCGCCTTGGAAGCCGATGCGCCTCTTGCCAAGTTGCCTAGCGAAATCATGTAGTTCCTCGATAGATCTATCCGATACGAGGTGACCCCAAACTTGCCCTCTCCAGATCCAACGCGGCGTGTCGACCAGAATCACGATCGGGCCGCAATCATGTCGTCGATCAGGCCGTCATATTTCGGCGCTAACTTGGACCAGTTAAAGGCCGAAACGTGGGCCATTGTCGTTGACCGGTGTTGGTGAAGTAGCTCTCGGGGGGTAGTCAAAACAGACCGGAGCGCTTCTATAAGGCCGGTTTCGTAGAGAAGAACTGCTCGCAACGCCTCTGGCACGATCTCAGGGTAGGCAAGTCGCTTGGGTAATAACGGTCTCGCTCCAGCCGCTATTGCCTCTGCTACTGCCAGCCCGAAAAAGTCATGCTGAGCAGAAGAAACCACTAAATCGCTTCGACATAACGCACGCAAATATGCGTCTTCTTCTTGGTAGCCACAAAGAATCACCCGGTCGTTCAACTGATTAAGCAAGCGTTCGTACGCTTGCCGCCCGCTGCGTTCCACTTCACCCAAGGCATACACATCGAATTCGTGGCCTTCTCCGGCAAGTACCGATAGGGCATGCGCAAATTCGCCGGGACCTTTGTCGTACGACCAGCGGTGGTTCCACATTACTTTGAGCGGGCCAGTAACCGTGGCTGGCGCCAAGCGCGACGCATCGATCCCGACGGGCAAAAGTTCGATCTTGGACAGCTTGCTCTCCAACTTTGCCCCGGCTCCTTCAATCAACTGTTCCACGAAGGGAGGCATCTGTTTCATCAACACGCCTTCATGGAAGCGCGTTGCAACAGCGACCCTGTCAGCGGCGAAGATTGACCTCCAATCATTGATAATTCCTCCGTGAGCCCGTCCCCCTTTAGGTCCGGGGGGATAGCCAATTTGGCTTTCGTGCATGTAGAGAAGCGTCGGGGGACGCGAAATGCCTGGATCTAAGAGCCCCATTACCGTTGCCAGGTCAATTGGAGTGCTTGCCACCAGCGCGTCTATGGGTGCGGGACTCTCCGCAATTGCCTCGGCGAAACGCGCCGGAGAAATCAGGAGTGAACGCCGCCAGCCAGTATCAGGACCTTCAATAATGTTGATCTGATGTTTACTTGTGGAGCGCCATCCGTCTAGCCATTTGCGGTGTGACCCTCGGTACCACGGTTCGAGCACCAAAATGTTTGCCACAAATGCGACGCTACATGGGTCCTTCACTTCGGTGAAAAAAACGGGCAGACTTGCGCACCGTGTTGAAGATCTTGTGCCTCTCGCTGTTGGCGGGATCCTTGGGGTTACTCGTCTTCGCTTCAACACCGGCGGCAGCAGCAGCCAAAGTCGAAGCCGTCGGGGGAGCCACGACTTATGGGGCACCGGACGGTGAATCGCTCGCGTCGCCAGTTGCAGCGATGGTGTCCCAGGCAGATGGTTCCGGGTACTGGATCGCGACACGAGCCGGAGTCGTAACCAACTTCGGACAAGCGCAACACTTTGGCGATATGGCCGGAACATCGCTTAATCAACCCATTGTGGGAATGGCGGTCACTCCAACAGGAAATGGCTATTGGCTCGTAGCAGCTGACGGTGGCATCTTCTCGTTCGGTGGAGCACATTTTCACGGTTCGACCGGACAGATGACGCTCAACAGCCCAATTGTTGGAATGGCCACCAGCTTCGATAACGGCTATTGGCTCGTAGCAGCTGACGGTGGCATCTTCTCGTTCGGCGGAGCGACCTTTTATGGGTCGATGGGAGCGACAGCGCTTAACCGTCCGATAGTCGCAATGCTTCCAAGCGGCTCCGGGCTCGGTTACTGGTTACTCGCCGAAGACGGTGGAATATTCACTTTCGGTGACGCTAGTTTCTACGGCTCGGCCCCGGGAGAGGGTTACGCAGGCCCTTTTGTTGGCATGATCCCTGTCAGCGACGGACGCGGCTATGCCCTAGTTCACAGTGATGGCCGCATCACTCCCTTCGGCATGTCGATCCTTCGCAACGACCCAGTCTGTGATCCATGGCCAGTTGTCGACGTGTCGGTGGCCGGTGCCGGCGCAGTGCTGCTGCGAACCCCGAACTCTCAGCCCAACGACTCGCCAACGAATCTTTCGGGAAAAATCGACGGCCAATACTTGCGCGAATTGATCATCCATTCCCAATCGTGTCAAACGCCGAACGAACCAGCGTTCCTTGAGCTTTCGCCCCCCCTCAGTCAACCCGTTCAAACATCGTCGTTTGGTTGGAGACGGCACCCCATATGGGGCGATATCTCCATACATACCGGAAGTGATTTCATTGGACCGAACAGGACATCAGGTGGGCCGGCTCTCGCTGTAGCGGATGGAACTGTGCTCGCGGTACTCGATCTAGTTGCCTACGGAAAAACGGTTGTTTTAAATCACGGTGGCCAAATTGCGACGGTGTACGCGCATCTGAGCTGGGTGAGTGTCGAGGCGGGAGATGTACTCGAAACAGGAGACGCTCTCGGCGGCGTCGGATCCACAGGTCTTTCTACTGGGGTTCATCTTCATTTTGAGCTGCGAATAAACGGAATGGCGAGGGATCCGAGCGCTTATTTGGATCTCTCTGATTCCTTACCTTCTGTGGAGTGAAGCCAGCGACCTCGGATTCAGAACGCCTCTAAGTGTTCTAAAACGGCATCAATAAAACCAAAGTTCTTAGGAGTCGCGAAGTGATCGCATCCCCTTAGCTCGGTGTAACTGGAGTCCAAAAGAGCATCGATCAAAGGATCGGCAGGACCAGCGAAATCTTCGCTGCCTAACACGACCCGCACCGGATGAGTTATGTGCTCGAATTGTGCGGACCCCAGCGGGTAGTGACTTCGACGCATGAAGGCCGCCAACGCTTGCCCATCTTGATCAGGTTCCGAAGCGTAGCGAGCAAAAGTTTGAGCATGGACGTCGTCGTCGGCTGCTTCGCCCTGCACCCCTCGAGCGATACGTTCGGCCTGCTCCTCATCTCTTTCGAAAAGGTTCCGTCCAACACCTGCAACGACAAGCTTGCCAAACTTTTCTGGGGCGATAGATGCCATGCAAAGCAAAGTTCTCGCACCCATCGAAAACCCGACCCCATCAACGATTCCATCAGGAAGGCGGTCAACTAACCCTTGCTCCATGTCTGCATAACCAGCAGGATCGTGATGTTTCTCGGCTGACCCATGACCCGGGAGGTCCCAAGCGATCACTTCTCGCCCAGCCTCACTCAAGAGTTCGATGATGCCAGTGGGGGTCCAAGTAGATTCAACTGAACCGGTAAATCCGTGCAATAGCAAAACAGGGTTGCTCATGCACTGAGTTTGGCAGAGGATGCTTGGCCTGTGCATGTCGGTGTCGACAGGTAAGTGAGTTGCGTGGTTCGATTACCGTAAGGAACCAGTCTCTCGACAGAAGAGGAAACATGTCGCGCTCAGCCGGCCAACCCATTCGAATAGCCAACTGCAGTGGTTTTTTCGGAGATCGATTAGCTGCCGCCAAAGAGATGGTGGAGGGGGGACCGATTGATGCTCTGACTGGTGACTGGCTGGCCGAACTGACCATGCTCATCCTGTCGCGTATTCAGGCAAAAGCTCCCGGGCGCGGATATGCACGCACGTTTGTCACTCAAATGGAAGACGTCATGGGTGAATGCCTGGACAAAGGGATCAAAGTCGTTTCGAACGCCGGAGGTCTCAACCCGGAAGCTTGCGCGGATGCAGTTCAAGAGGTAGCAGACCGTTTCGGGTTGCACCCCACCATCGCCTACGTGGCCGGAGACGACCTTTCCGATCGGCTGCCGGATTTAATAGCTGCCGGAACCGATTTCGCTCATCTCGACACTGGACAACCTTTAGGCGACCTAGCGGACCGCATAGTTACCGCCAACGCATATATCGGATGCTGGGGAATTGTTGAAGCGCTCAACCAGGGAGCGGACATAGTCGTCACAGGAAGAGCGACGGACGCAGCGGTCGTCGCTGGCCCTGCAGCTTGGTATCACGGGTGGGGGCGCGAAGACTGGGATGCCCTAGCTGGGGCAATCGTTGCTGGACATGTGATCGAATGTGGTGGGCAAGCTACCGGAGGTAACTACTCGTTCTTCACTGAAATTGAAGATCTCACCTATCCGGGGTTTCCCTGGGCCGAAGTGTTCGCGGATGGAAGTTCGATCATCGGCAAGCACGACGGAACTGGGGGAGAAGTTTCAATCGGAACGGTCACCTCTCAGCTTCTCTACGAGATTCAAAGCGAGCGATACTTCAATCCAGATGTCGTAAGCAGATTTGACACCATTCAACTGGAGCAAGTCGAAAAAGATCGCGTCAAAATTTTCGGGACGCGCGGAGAGCCGGCACCGGAAAACCTCAAAGTGGCCATGAACTACCAAGGCGGTTTCCGTAACCAAATCTCGATAGGTCTGACCGGCCTCAATGTGGAAGAGAAGGCAGAGTTGATTGAGCGTCAATTCTGGAATAGCTGCCCCTACGGTCCTGATGACTACGAGACCGTTGTCCGAAAATTCCTACCAACACACAAAGAGAACCCGGCAACTAACGAAGAGGCAGTAGCTGTCTACAAGATCATCGTCAAAGATCCTGATGAGCGAAAGGTCGGAAGGGCATTCTCAAATGCTGGGACAGAAATTGGGCTCTGCTCCATCCCCGGAATGTTCGGTACTGGAGGTGGCCCCGGCCCCGGCCAGCCGTTTGGTGTTTTTTGGCCAGCTCTATTGGATTCGACTCTTGCGCCGATGGATGTCGTCGTGGGAGGTAAACGCACGGTCGTGGACAACACAGTCTTCGCTACGGCGCCCGCTGTCGAACCGTTAACAGTTTCACTTCCGGATGGACCTGACGGCCCCACACGGCCAGTTCCCCTAGGGGCACTTTTCGGCGCGAGATCAGGAGATAAAGGCCCTAACGCAAACTTAGGTATTTTTGCTCGAAATGCTGCTGCCTTCGTTTGGCTGAGCGACTTCTTAACCGTTGATTGTCTCAAGTCACTAATGCCAGAAGCAGCAGATCTGGCTGTCGACCGTTACGACTTGCCCAACCTATGGAGCCTTAACTTTATTTTCCATGGCTTACTCGAAGAAGGTGTGGCCGCGTCCACTCGACAGGATCCTCAAGCGAAAGCACTTGGAGAATATCTCCGCGCGAAAATCGTTGACATCCCTGAAGTTCTTTTGCCTTAGAGCAACTGAGTGTTTGGTTCGCTGACCACGGGATTGGTGAGCGTTCCTATTCCGTCGATAGTGATCGAAACTTCGTCACCCGGCGTCAGCATCTTAGGCGGATCCCAATACAGGCCAACGCCGGCTGGTGTACCGGTTGCTATCACCGTTCCAGGTTCCAAGGTAAAGGCCGTCGAGAGATGGTGAACGATGTCAAAACAATCGAAAATCAAATCATCGGTGTTGGAGTCTTGACGAATTTCCCCATTCACACGCGTGGTGAGCTGCAGGTTGTGCGGATCGAGTGAGGCGCCAGTGACCATCCATGGACCCAAGGGCCCATGAGTGTCCCAAGATTTACCCATGAGCATCGTTGGACTAGCGCGTTGCCAATCACGAACGCTCACGTCGTTCATGATGCTGTAGCCGGCGATTACTTCGTGCGCTCGGTCTTTCGGAACATGGCGGCACCGGCGGCCAATAATGATCGCCAACTCACCCTCGTAGTCCACCATCTCCGACGCGACCTGCGGAATGTGGATTCCCGCTCCCGGCCCAATGATGCAATTGTGGTGTTTCGTGAAAATAACGGGAGTTGTAGGTACGTCCCTGCCGCCTTCCTCAGCGTGAGCACGGTAGTTCAACCCCACAGCAAGGATCGCAGGAGGAGACCCAACTGGAGGCAGCAGACGAGCTTGCGACAAGGCCGTCCTCTGCTCCGAAACCAACTCTTCGACTGGTACCTCAGAAGCTAACAACGCAGGGAGATCATCGTGGTTGGTTTTTAGATTGACGAGTTCGTCCCCATCAACCAGAGCGATGCGAACAGAACCTTCGTGAAGATGTCGCGCGATAATCATGTAGGGACCATAGTCCCGGCTTGTTGTGATGGGCGCGCTCTGGCACTCTTGCTCAACAGGTCACTCTCGCTGCGAGAGTGGCTATGTGACTAGGAGTAAAGTCTCGATGCGTGGACCTGAAACCAGCGCCGACTCAATCACCGAAGCCATCACAGGTTTGCCTGATGGCCGAGTGTTTAGGGTCATGCTTGAACGCAAAGTCGCCTTAGCTCGTCGGACATTAAAACCTGTGTCAGTGATTTTCTTCGAAATCGACGAATTTGACTCTTTCGCCCCCTACATCCGCGAACACGCAATGAGAGCTACCTCGAGAGTCATCACTAACACCCTTCGAGAATCCGACACTGTGTGTGGTATCGGCGCCGGGACACTTGGAGCTTTGTTGGATGACACATCAGAAGCAGGTGCTATATGGGCAGCAAACAGGATCCGACAAGCCAATGCTGAGGCTCCTTCAAGAGATGTCGTAAGCCTCTCAGCGGGAGTTGCTTGTTATCCGATTCATGCTATGGATGGCGAAGACCTGATCGACGCGGCCCGAGCAGCTTGTGAGAGGGCATTAGAACATGGTCCAGGCCGGATCCAGGTGGCCACGAACGTAGACAGCCTCTGAAGCCACGTCTCTAGCGGAGTACTGTCCAACCTGAGACAAGAAAGCGAGATTATGGAACAGTCCTACGAAAATGTCGTCGTCGACTCCCCTCAACCGGGAGTCGCTCGAATCACGTTAAATCGACCTGAACGTCTCAACGCCCTCACATATGACCTTGTCAGTGACCTGCACCAAGCATTGGACCTAGTCGACAGTCATCACGACACCAGGGCAATAATCATCACCGGCGCTGGAAGAGGCTTCTGCGCAGGGCTCGACCTAACGGGATTTGGTGTAATGCCCGGCACTGAAAAGTTTGGACGGCAACAGCAAGGTATGGCGGTACAGCAATACATTGCCGACCTTGTCCATCACATGCGAGACGTGCGCCAGCCGATTATCGCCGCAATAAATGGCGCGGCGGCAGGTGGCGGCTTCGCAATCGCTTGTGCTAGTGACATCCGATACTGCGACACTTCGGCAAAATTTGGCACTGCCTTCGTCCGGCTTGGCATATCCGGTTGCGACATTGGTGTCAGCTGGATGTTGCCACGATTAATTGGAGCGTCTCGCGCTTGGGAGCTAATGCTGACCGGTCGTGTCATTACCTCAGACGAAGCCGACCGAATCGGACTTGTGACCAATGTTGTGCCCGATGAAGAGCTGATCGACACATGCTTAGGCGTAGCGGCAGAGATTGCCGGTAATAGCCCGTTCGGGGTTTGGATGACCAAAGAAGTTATGTGGTCAAATCTTGAAATCTCGAGTCTGAGGGCTGGAATCGATATGGAAAACCGAACACAGATACTCGCGTCAGGTACCGAGGACAGTAGGGAAGCCATGGCTTCTTTCCTCACCAAATCCCAAGTGGAATGGAAGAATCGCTGATCCCATGAAGTTCACGGAGCAATAGTCGAAAAGTAGGTCAACAATTTCGATTGCGTCTCTGATCATGGGCGGGATGGATCTCTCAGAGAGGTGCCTCCTTGCCGGAATCAGTAATGAGAACGACCAGAGCCACCAGTTGAAGTGGGCCAAGTCTTCAATATCCGGAAGATGCGCCAATCAACGCCCGAGGTTCAGCAGCTCCCGCCAATCTCCCGTCCTGCACCTCAATGATGTGAGCATGCCCGAACGCGCTATTAAACGCGGACGTTGTACGAATGCGGTGACCTAACTGTTTCAGAGCAGATTCGGCTGAAGCCGCAGAACCTTCGAGCTCAAGCACGACGTCTCCGGGATCGGCCCACGTATGAAAACCCGTGGGATTAGAGCCAGCCAGACGCCACCGGGGCGCCGACAAAGCCTCCGAAGGGCTTTGCCCAAACAGAAGCAATCTGGCCAACAACTGAAGGACTATCTGTGGTTGAGAATCCCCACCCATCGTTCCAACCACGGCTTTCAGACTTCCGTCGAAATTTTCTACCAACGTCGGAGCGAGGGTATGTGGAGGGCGACGACCTGGCCCATAAGCAGCTGGGGAATTCGGGTCCGTGGAAAACCCAATGCCTCTGTTGTGCAATGAGATTCCGGTTTTAGGCATAAATGCCAAAGCTCCCCAGCCTGACGCGTTGGACTGAATTAGGGAAACTCCCATCCGGTTTTGGTCCACAGCATTCAAATAAATCGTGTCGCCAGGATTTATCCCGGTTGAAACACTCGAGACTTGATCGCGGCGTATCGCGTTGGAGCGCGGAGCTAGTCGCTCTTCTTTCAACAAACCACTGCCACTGGCATGTTCATGAAGCATTTCGGGCCGGTCGAAGCCGGCCTGGAGGGCTGACTCAGCCAGCAGATGTATAAAAAGAGGATCGCTCAGGTCCTTGGGTAGTTCGAGTTGGTCGGCAATCCACGCTGCCGACAAACAAAGGTAACCCTGGGAGTTGGGCGGCGGGCTCCAGATGCGATGACCGAACGCATCAACTGAGATTGGATCGACCCAATCTGATTGGGATTTTGTTAAGTCTTGCTTTGAGTACTCTCCTGCACCGAATCGGATTAACTCATCACCGAAATCGCCTTGATAGAACGCTTCTCTGCCACTCGCCGCTATCTCTTTAAGTACTTGGGCTATGCCTCCTCGACAGATGACCGTCCCTGCTTCTGGTGCACCGCTGCGGAAGTAATCGTCTGTGTTGTCGACGCCAACGAGTAGGCGAGTGGCCTGGGCGCACTGCGAACTGATCGGGAAACCATC
This sequence comes from Candidatus Neomicrothrix sp. UBA2110, assembly GCA_002331465.1. GTDB lineage: Bacteria > Actinomycetota > Acidimicrobiia > Acidimicrobiales > Poriferisodalaceae > UBA2110. The sequence goes on from DCYM01000219.1 coordinate 12,173, forward strand.
TTCTGCAAGTCCAATAGCGTCGTGCAGCACCTCTTGAAGAGTTAACTGACCAAATTTCTTGTGCAAAGTGCACCAACCATCGACGCAACCTGGAACAGGGACACTTCGAGGGTCATTACGGAACGGCATCTCAGTAAAACCGTCTCGCTTTAATTGTGCAAGATCGGCACCACTGCCCGACCGGCCACTTGCATTTAATGCGTACGGTTGCTTTTCTCCAGGCACGTGTACCAGTGCCCACAGATCTCCTCCTAACCCGCACATATGTTGGCTAGTAACTGCCAGCACCGCTGAAGCTGCAATAGCGGCGTCTACGGCATTACCGCCTTTTCTCATAGCAGCTACACCGGCACCGCTCGCGAGGTGGTCAATCGTGCACACCATCCCGTTACTGGCGTGACGCGTGACAAAGGGAACGTTGTGGTCGGGTGACATTAGGAATCTTCCGAGGGGAGAAGGACATGGGGGTTTAAAATTTGGCGAGGGTCGAGGGCGTGTTTGATGGATCGGAAGGCAAATATCTCCGCACTCGTCCGATTGAGGTGCAAAAACTCTTTCTTGGCAGTACCAATACCATGTTCGGCAGAGATGCTGCCCCCGAGCTTCGCTGCGTATTCGAGAACGGCCGCATCGACTGCCTCCGGCGGTTCATCTCCAGCGTTCCCCAACACATTGACGTGGACGTTACCGTCACCCAAATGGCCGAACATGTAGACAGAGGAGCCTCTATCGATTGCCGAAACAACTGACGGAACCTGGGTAACGAACTCGGCGAGCTTAGAGGCTCCTAAGGTCACATCTAGCTTGTGGGGAGTTCCCTTGGCAGAGATGGCTTCGGTTACTTTTTCTCTGTACTGCCATAAGTTGTTTCGGCTGGAACTATCAACACCAACCCCAACGTCGACCACAAGCCTTCCTAGGGAATCGATGGCGGCAGCGAATTCTTCAGTTGGGTCGCTCGAAGCAGCTGCCTCAACGATTAGCCAAGCTTCACTATTTGCGCCGATGGGGACAGCAGAATTGATGTGCTCGCACACTAAATGCATGGCATCGCGGAAAATAACTTCCACTGCATGAAGAGAGGTAACGGAACGCCTTAGGGCAGAGGTCGCTGCCACTGCGTCCTCCACGCTGTCGAAAGCGAGCATTGCTGTGCAACGATCCGTCAAATGAGGGTGTAGCCGCAGGCGCGCTCTAGTGATGATTCCCAGCGTTCCTTCGCTTCCTGCGAACAAGGATGGAAAGTGGTAGCCCGTATTGTCCTTCTCCAAGCCCTCGAGATGACTCACAACTGACCCGTCAGCTAGCACTGCCTCTATGCCAAGCACCTGTTCTCGCATGGCGCCATACCGAAGGACGTTGATCCCTCCTGCGTTGGTCGCAATCATGCCTCCGATGGTGCAACTATCGCGTGCTGCGAGATCGACACCAATATCAAAGGAAGCAGACGCGACGTGTGTTTGGGCTTGGGCCAGTGTGACTCCAGCCCCACATGTGACTTGCTGAGCAAGTTGATCAACGGGTTGACAGTCGTTCAAGCGCATCGTTGATAAGACAACCTCGCCATTGAGCGGGACGCTTCCCCCAACCAGCCCTGTGTTACCGCCTTGCGGTACGATCGCAAACCCGGCTCGCGCTGTCAGCATGACGACCTCAGCTACTTCAGCGGTGTTGGCTGGTCGAATGACTAACGGCGTGTGCCCTTGAAATCTGCCTGTCCAGTCCGTGGAATAACCAGCGGTGAGGTCCGGCTCTCGCAGAAGGTGATTATCGCCGACAACGCCCTTGAGCTTGCTAACAAGCTCTGAAACTCCATCACTCATTCAGATTTCCCTTGCCGGGCCAAAGACCACGTCGACGGAGTACCTCTAAAAGGGTCGCCGGGACATCGGTCATTATGCCGTCGACCCCCAAATCAAGTAGCGAATCCATTTCCTCCACCTCATCGATGGTCCACACGTGCACAGCGATATCAAGTTCGTGGCATCTGGTAACGAATCTCTCATCCACTATTGGAATGGGTCCTTGTCGAATTGGTACCTGAGCGGCCCGAGCACGGAATCGACGGAGGGGTAAATTCCAGGAAGCTAACCGGGCACGCACTACTTCTACGGGACCCATACTGAGACACACTGCCTCTCCGAACTCGTCGTGGATTCTCTTGAGACGAGCGTCGGAGAAAGCGCCAATACAGACTCTGTCGAGGGCTTTCAATTCCCGGAGTTCACGGATTAGAGGTTCCACAGCGGTGTTCGCTTTGGGATCAATATTGACTCGTAGATCTGGAAAGGTCAGCATCAATTCACTGAAGCGGGGGATGGGTTCGCGCCCGTCCACCAAGGCTTGGCTGACTTCGCTCCAAGTCAGCTCCGAGATGCGCCCGATTGAGTTAGTCACGCGATCGAGTCGGTCGTCATGAAAGGCAACAAGAACTCCATCTGTCGTGGCGTGGACATCTGTCTCCACGTAACGAAAACCCAGATCAACGGCTCCTTGAAACGCTGGCATGGTGTTTTCAGGCCAAGAACCGGCGCCTCCCCGATGTGCGATCGGGATGGGAGACGATGCGTCGAGATAAGGATGTGTAGCAGCCATGGGTAGTTAGTATCGCGGTTCACCGCTTCGTTGGATAGCCGGGCTACTCTCCGCGTCTAGTGTCTTCCTCTTTTCCGCCTCTCCAACGTTTTCAAGACGCCTTGAGCGAATCGCCTCTGAGGCTTGATATCGCCGCGTTGTCCATTGGTGCGCACTGTGCTGAAACACCTATGGATGTCGAGACGGAGTTATCAAAGATTGATCGTCTCGCCGCGGAAATTTCTGACCACACGCTTCCCGGGGTTATTCAGTTCTTGTTTCAAGAACAAGGTTTCGGAGGGGAGAAAGATGATTATTACAACCCGGCGAATAGCTACATTGACCAGGTACTTCAGCGCAGACGGGGCATCCCTATTTCCTTGGCGATCATTACCATCGAAGTGGCTCGCCGATGTGGTGTCCCTCTCTTTGGTGTGGGTATGCCCGGACACTTTCTTGTCGGGCATAGAGAGGCTGAGGGAGTATTTGTTGATCCGTTTGAGGGCAAGATCATTGATGAATCAGGCGCTCGGGATATTTTCTTAACGCTCCACCCAGGACAAGAATTTCAAACAGAATTCTTGAGTGAGACCACCCCTGAGGTCATTATTTTGCGAGTACTCAACAACCTTCGGATGATCTATCTAAAAGATCGGGGTGTCTCAGAGTTAACGGCAGTTCTTGAATTGCTGGTCTGTCTTGATGACTGCCCTATAGATGAATTTCACCGTCTCGCTTCAGCCCTAGACGCCTTAGGTAGAACCGATGAAGCAGCGCGACGCCTTGACAAAGCAGCTGATCGGTACAGCGGAACGGATGCCGAGCAAATGAGAGCTAGAGCGACTCATCTGTGGGCGCGTTTGAACTGACGTTCTCATTGCTGTCTGATTGAGCTACTGGTTCTCCTAGAGGTCAGGTGATTGAAGGGTCAGGATCCGACCGAGCATGCCTCCCACGTATCGAAGAATTCGAATACAAAGCCACGGTGCCGCTACGGTGGCGCTGTGGGAGGGTTAATGACGCTTACAACGGAAGAAAAGCATCTTGACGATCTGGTCCAAGAGCTGCTGAAGGAGCATGATCGCGCTGGTGGGCGCGTTGAATTCCTCGAAGCGCAGTTCGATTTAGGTCTCGCTTGGGTCCATTTCGACGAAGGTTATGGCGGTCTGGGTCTGGCCCCGAAGCTCCAGGGTCGAGTCAACGCACAATTAGCCGACGTCGGGGCTCCGATGTGCTGGCCCTTCAACCCCATCGGCTACGGCATGTGTGGGCCAACGGTGTATACCCATGGAAGCGAAGCACAAAAGAACCGCTATCTGCGTCCGCTCTTTAGTGCGGAGGAAATCTGGTGCCAACTGTTCTCCGAGCCATCAGCAGGCAGTGACGTAGCAGGTCTTACCAGCCGAGCGGTACGGGATGGCGATGAATGGATAGTCAATGGACAGAAAGTTTGGACGAGCCTGGCACACGTCTCGCGATGGGGATGTTTAGTGACCCGAACCGACCCTGAGGCACCGAAACATAAAGGGTTGTCCTATTTCGTGGTTGATATGAAGCAAGAAGGAGTCGATGTTCGGCCCTTGCGTCAGATAACCGGCGAAGCGGAATTTAACGAGGTCTACTTCACTGATGCGCGCATTCCTGATGCTGAGCGACTTGGAGAAATTGGCGATGGTTGGCGAGTCGCGCTCACCACGTTGATGAATGAGAGAGTAGCTATAGGTGGAGGACAAGCACCTCGCGGTTCAGGGCCTATCGCCGAATCAGTTCGCCTATGGGGTGCGATGGCAGATCATCGCAAAAACTTGGCGACCCAAGACCGTCTCATGCGTCTGTGGATCAAGGCAGAAGTGGCTCGCCTAACCAACATTCGGGCTAGCCAGAACAGAGGGACAGGCGTGCCTGGGCCAGAAGGATCGACAGGAAAACTTGCGTTCGCTGAAAACAACAAGGACATCCGCGAATTCAATATGGAGTTGTTGGGGCCTCAGGGAATGCTCTACAACCACGACGTCACTGGCCGTTCGACAACTGGCAAAGATGGGGCACGGAGTACGCAGAAAAGTTTCTTGCGTTCAAGAGCTAACTCAATTGAGGGCGGAACGTCCGAAGTAATGCGAAATATTTTAGGTGAGCGAGTATTGGGTCTCCCTGGAGATGTTCGCACCGACAAGGATCTTCCCTTTACTGAAGTTCCAAATAACTGATCCAGCGAGTGTGACGGCTGTTAGTCGCGGATCGAGAGATGAGGCGACCCGCGAAAGTGGGTTGTTTCGTTAACAGTTCTAACGCTGCGGTGGCCTCGACTTGAGGCTAAAACGCGGGTTACCGAGCTGTAGTCGACGTCGAACTTCATGAAAGCATCCGAATCAAAATTGAGGCAGTGAGCCAAATATGCGTTAATGACTCCGCCGTGGCATACGACCGCCACGCGCTGGCCGCCGTGCTCTTCGACGATTTCCTCCAAAGCTGTCACGACACCTGAAAACCAAACTGTTAACGAATGAAAAGACTCCGACATTTTGCCTGACGCAAAACGCTCCCACGCCGGTCGATTAATCTCTTTTAGTACTTCCATTGGCACATAAGCACTTGAGTCACGATCAAACTCGCTGATCTCTTCACGAACATTTGCTACCAGTCCACAAAGTTCTTCTAACGGCATCGCTGTTTGGCGAGCTCGGCGCATCGGGCTGCTGTAGAGATAATCAATTTTTTCCTCGCTTAGCCAGCGAGCAACCGCAGCGGCCTGCTGGCGTCCGATTTCGGCCAAGGGAGGATCCGCAGGGCTTCCATCACTCGTTTCGATGTGCTCCGGACGGCCGTGTCGTACAAGTATCAATTCCACTTTCGATGACCTTAGAAGGTTCAGAGCCGCAAAGTGACTTAACAAGCGCTGTTGACGATCTGGTGAACACTGAGAAATCTTTCTGGTCTTTTTCTTAGGTCTCGGTACCTTGGAGTAGATGGCACGACGTACCAAGATCATCGCGACAATCGGTCCTGCGTCGCAGGACGGTCCGACTTTGCGAAGAATGATCGAAGCAGGAATGGATGTTGCTCGAATCGGATTAGCTCATGGCACGCTGGACGAGCAGGTAGAGAAATTTCAGACGGTGAGGGCTGTTGCGGCCGATCTCGGTCGCCATGTCGGAATCGTTGTTGATTTACCGGGTCCTAAAATCCGATGCGCCCCTTTCGCCGATGGCGGATTTGAGCTTCTAGAAGACACACAAATATCTCTTGGGGTTGATGGGTCAGAAAGTTCAGGGGACCTCATAAACGTCGATTATCCCGACCTGATTAACGATGTGCAGCTTGGCGACACGCTCTCATTTGCCGACGGGAAAGTGATCCTAATTATCGAAAATCGCGAAGGTGACCGGCTGAAGGCTCGTGTCTTACACGGGGGAAAACTTGAGGGGAGACCCGGATTACACGTTCCGTCGGATCGCCTCCGTCTCACTTCGCCGACAGATGACGATCTGTCATTGTTGGACACTTTTGTCGAGTTAGGGACAGATATGGTCGCGGTGTCTTTCGTCCGTTCGGCGCACGATATCCGCCGGCTTGGAGTTGAGCCTGCCCCTCGAGGTCCGTTGGTCATCGCGAAAGTCGAAACCAAAGCGGCCGTCCAAAATCTTGAGGGAATAATTGAAGCTTCGGGTGCGGTGATGGTCGCGCGGGGAGATCTGGGCTCCGAGGCCGATATCGAAGAATTGCCTCACCTACAAAAACACATTATTCAGGAATGTATAGCGCTTGGACGACCTGCCATCACGGCAACGCAAATGCTTGAATCGATGGTTTCTGCTCCCACTCCGACGCGAGCTGAAGCATCTGATATAGCGAATGCCGTCTTTGATGGCACGTCTGCCGTGATGCTTAGCGGCGAGACCGCAATCGGTAGAGACCCGATCAACGCGGTGAGAACAATGGCCACAATCACAGCTCGGGCAGACGAAAAGTTCAACTACGAATCATGGGCGGAACGTATCCAGGCGCTTCGCCGCCGCTCGAAGTCCGCTGCTACGTACTTGCGGGTGACTGACGCCTTGACCATGGCGGCCGCGCGAACTGCTACAGAGATAGACGCACAAGCAATTATTTGTTTGAGTCGTTCAGGGTTCACCGTTCGCAGCGTCGCTCGGTTCAGGCCAACGGTCCCGTTGTTTGGTATGACCTTCGATGATCGCACAGCGAACCAACTCTCTCTTTCGTGGGGAACCCAACCGCTAATCTTCGATGAGCAATCGACCCCAGCGGACACGGAGCAAGAGGCGTTAGATAGTGCTGCAAGGATGGGGGTAGTTCGCTCTGGCGATACCGTGGTCGTTGTCTCCGGCTCTAGTGCTGAAACTCACGCAACAGACACCCTCAGGGTGCTACGAGTCCCTTAATTCGTGGGCCCCTACCAGCAAAAGGTTAGAGAGCTAGCCGTCTATCGAAGTGGCCAAAACGATCTCGATTTGCAGATTGTTTTGGTCCACGGTGCCATAGACAGAGCAGCCGGCATGATTCGAATTGCGCGCCGCCTCAAGCAACATGAAGTAATTAGATACGACCGACGCGGTTACGGCCGCTCTGCGAACGCGCCAGCAACGGAGTCCTTTTCTCAACAAATCGATGACTTGTACGCGGTCATGGCAGACCGGCCCACTGTCGTCTTCGGTCACAGCTATGGAGGGGTTATTGCTCTTGCTTTGGCAACTCAACGAAACTCTGCCCTGAGAGCCGTTGTGACCTTTGAAGCGCCGAGAGCTTGGGAGAAGTGGTGGCCAGCGCCACCACCAGACGATGTAAACCCGGCGGATGCAGCAGAACATTTTTTACGACGCGTGATCGGCGATGAACGTTGGGACGGCCTAGGTGAAGTGGTGCGTCAACGAAGACGCTCCGAGGGAACGCTGATGGTTGAAGAACTTCGCGCGCAAGTGACTCGTCGCTATGACGCACGACAGATCGACATTCCGTTGATTGTCGGTGTTGGCCAACAATCCGGTGATCGTGCACAGCGCGCAGCGGCTGCCACAGCCAGCGAGGGGGAAAAATCACGTTTGGTTATCATCGCTGGCGCCGGTCACGCTGCACCTATGACTCACCCTGAAGCTGTGGCTGGCCTTATCCGTTTAGCAATTACTGATGCAGGGATCACCAATTAACAGAAGCCATCGCTAAAGTCACCGTATGTCTGAGCATTCCATTCATCTGACACCAACAGGTCCACCAGAGACGATCATCGGACCCTATGACGCTGAAGCATTGAGTGCCTTGTCGGAGGCGCTCAATACGCCAGCATCAGAACAGCAGAACCGCGTCGCGGAAATCGTTGCGCGGTGGCCCAGATTTTTGGATGCCTGGGTGGCCATGGGGCAGTTGGCCCAGGGGCCAGTGGAAGCGTACGCGTACTTCCGAGTGGGCTATCACCGAGGATTAGACACCCTACGTGCTGCTGGTTGGAAGGGAAGTGGGTACGTTCGGTGGTCAGAAGAAACGAATCGTGGCTTCCTGCGTTCACTATTAGGACTTCACCGCGCTGCTGCCGCCATTGGAGAAATTGATGAACAAGAACGATGCGCCCAGTTTTTAATGCAACTTGACCCATCGGGAGTGCCTGACGACGAATGAGGATTACTGGGGCAGTGCTGTGTGGCGGAGCATCAAGTCGCATGGGTCGCGATAAAGCCACACTGGACCTCAGGGGCCGCCCCATGGTCCAGTGGGTGGTGGACGCAATGAAGGAAGCCGGTGCGGCAACCGTCGTTGCCTTGGGCGATCGCCCCGACCTGCAACTACCGGTGCTGGTCGATCGCGAGCCAGGCAGTGGACCGCTCGGCGCCATAATCGGCGCCATCGAACAATACGGCACACTCCTGGTCTGCCCGTGCGACGTCCCTATGGTTTCATCCCAACTATTACGTGAAATCATTTCAAGCGCTGGAGCAGCGAAAGAGCCAGTTGTCCTGGCACACAGCGGGCACTTGGAGCCGTTGATCGGCCTCTACAAAGAAGAATCGCTAGAACTCTTGAAGATTGGCTACAGCAAAGGGGCTCGCGGCCCAAAGATGGCGCTCAACATACAGGACTATCACACAGTCCACGTGGCGCCCGACTGCGTGCAGAATGTGAACACGCCGGAAGATTTCGAGTCTTTATTTTCGAAATTTGAGCTATAGAGCGCCGCGATAACAACCTATCCTTTGACCTCGAAAGGTAATCGAGTGGAACTCCCTGAGATTAGCGTCGACCAATTGGCTCCCGAACTGGCCGCAGGAGCCATGCTCCTTGATGTGCGAGAAGTTGAAGAATGGCAGGACGCGAGAGTCCCAGGCGGGAAACTGATACCCCTCGGTGAAGTAGTCGATCGATTAACTGAAATCCCGACCAATGGACGGCTGTACGTGATCTGCAAAAGTGGGGGGAGAAGCGCAAACGCCTGCGAGTTCCTTCGCATGAGCGGTATCGACGCTGTCAACGTTACGGGCGGGACGCTTGCCTGGATCGAATCAGGTCGAGAAGTCGACTCTGGATCCGTGTGACTTTTCGTCGCCGCCGATTAGGTGGCCAACCCTCTACACCTCAATCTGTGTCGCCGTCTGGTTCAGAATCGCCAGATTATGAATGGGTCGACAACCAAGATGTGTTCGACGATCTAGTTGCCTACGCGTTATCAGTAGAGCGAATTGCAGTTGATACGGAGTTTCACCGCGAACGGACATATTGGCCCAGAGTCGCTCTTTTGCAGATTGCAGTCGAAAACAACATTTTCCTTGTTGACCCCTTAGAAGTCGATCTTAAACCGTTAGAAGCAGTTCTCGATAGCGACGTTCTTTGGGTTATGCACGCGTCTTCGCAAGACCTTGAAGTGTTGGAACGGGCGTGCGGTGTCGTTCCACGCCGCTTGTTTGACACTCAAATCGCTGCTGGCTTCGCGGGTATGTCGACCCCATCACTGGCTTCACTTGTTGAACGGTACGTCGGTCATCGCCTACCCAAAGGTGATCGGTTAACTGATTGGTTCGAACGACCCCTGCGACCAACCCAACGGGACTATGCGGCGAGTGACGTGCTGTACCTCTTTGAACTGCATGACTGTTTAACAGCCGATCTTGAACAACGGGGGCGCTTGAATTGGGCCACAACTGAATCTGATCCGTCCAGTTGGTACACGAAACCAACTTTGCCAGTTGAGCTCGCATGGACCCGAATTAAGGAGGCGCGCCATCTCCGGGGCTCGGCCCGTTGCGTGGCATCGGTTCTGGCAGAGTGGAGAGAGCGAACTGCGCAAAATAAAGACTTGCCGACCCGGTTCATTCTTTCGGATCTCGCGTTGGTAGGAGTAGCGCAGCGGGCTCCGAAAAGCTCTCAGGAGTTAAAGGGAGTACGGGGCTTAGATGGCCGATACATGAAAGACCGTGCAGCTGACGAAATACTTTCCCTAGTAGCCGAAGGATTGAGACGACCTTCGGAGGACGTTCCCACACTTGATACTGAAGAGGGACCCAAGCTAGATAAAGAACTCCGAGCTGCGGTAACCCTGGTATCGGCTTGGGTATCTCAAGTAGCGAAGGACGAGGCACTTGACCCAGCGCTACTTGCCACCCGAGCAGATATTACTGACTTATTGAGGGGATCCAAAAACTCCCGGCTATCTACCGGATGGCGGGCGGATCTGGTCGGGAGCCGCATCCAGGATCTTGTGACGGGTCGTGCAGCCGTGGCGTTCGATCCCCGAGGAGGCCTGGTTCTCGAACCCCGCGTTCGGCAAGAAAATTAAAAGAAACGAAAATTCGACCGCTATGGACTCAAATTCTTGCGCGTAAATCTGATAGAACGGAGGGGGTCGCAGTGCGTTGATTCAGATAGCTGACTCAGTTGCTGCGCGACGAAGAAGGCGATTTGGAGACGAGGAGCCATCCGTGAAGAAGGGTCGTCATCGCCGGTACGAAGAGGCGCGTAAATTCCAAAGGGAAAATGCTGAAGCTTCTTTTACCGTGGAAGACTTTGATTTCGAAGAGCCAGATCTGTTTTCTAAAGACAAAGAAGACGATCCGGATGACCAATATGGAGACCTAGCCGAAAAATACGATGACTACTCCGAGTTGGCTGCAAAATACGCAGACTTCGACGAAAGCGACGAAGAGAAAACTTAAGCCAGCGAAATTAGCGTCGCCTAACGGTGGGGTGCGGTAACAGCGAGCTTCGAGTCCGCCGTTTGTCTAGTTCGGCGCGTAACCAGCCGTACACCACGGACCCACAGATGGCGGACAGTTCTTGCTCCATCTGAAGGTAGACGGCGTGCTCGCCGACATGAGCTTGGTCCTCACTCGTGCACCACCACCACACGTCAGTTTCTTCGCCACCCCAATCGCGCCGCTCCCATTCGCGCACCATTGTGTATATGTGCCCTGTCACCGTTTCGTGATCTTCGCGACGAAGCGGCGCCTGCCAACAGATTTCTGGCTTGGTTTCCATCGGATGAGAATCGGATTGAATTGCGAGATGATGAAACGCGCAACCCGCGCCATTGGCATGGTCTGGTCGATTTTGAAAAATACACGCTCCGTCTACGACGCGAGTTCGCCACCAGCCCGCATCGTCTTGCCATAAGCCGCCGCCGAGACTTTCGGCCGTATTGCGGTGTTGCCAGAGATCGCCTGTCAACCTTTCAATCTGAGTCCTTACGTGTTCTAAGTCTTCAGCATCCGAAATGTAAGCACCATGGGTGCAGCAGCCCAGTTGTTGTTCAGGAGCGGGTTCCGCTGCAGTCCCTGGGCATCCTGCCCCGTAGATACAACTCCAGTTGCTAGCGAGGAAAGTAATATCGAATAGCCACGTGCGGTGTTCGCCGGGATCCTCGAACGATAACCATTCACGATCATGATTAGAAGACGTTACGGGCGTCGCCACTGACCCAGCCTACGATACGTTCATCATGGTGCCGCGATCCGCACATAAGCCTCTTCTCGACGAACTCCAAACACTTCTAGGAGACCGCGCCCGAGATGAAGATTTTGAACTAGGTCTCTATGGCAAAGACGGCTCGGTTCTTGAGGGTCGCCCCGCCATACTTTGTTTGCCCGTAAACAGCGAAGAAGTCCAACGTATTGTTGAGATTTGTCGAAAATATGAACGACCATTTACCGCACGAGGATCTGGAACCGGCTTAGCCGGAGGGGCTATCCCAGTTGGCGATCCGGTAGTAATCGCAACCGCGAAGATGAACAGGATCATCGAAGTTGATTTGGATAATCGCATTGCTTGGGTGGAGCCTGGGGTACTGAATCTTGATCTAAGTACCCATCTGAAACCTTTAGGGTTTCACTTCGCCCCAGACCCGTCCAGTCAACAAGTGTGTTCGATCGGAGGAAACGTCGCGAACAACAGCGGAGGGCCTCACTGCTTGGCGTATGGGGTGACCAGTGCCCATGTCGCAGCCATCGAAGTTGTTCTTCCCGACGGAACACTCACGGTCTTGGGCGACCTCTCAGCAGAGCCGTCAGGGTATGACTTACGAGGTTTGTTTATCGGTTCGGAAGGGACCATGGGTGTCGCGACCAAAATCGCCGTTCGCCTAACCCAGAACCCACCCGAAGTGCGCACTTTGCTGCTGGATTTCTCTGACGTACGGGATGGCGCTGCGGCGGTCTCGGCGATTATTGCCCAAGGCCTCATACCCGCAGCGTTGGAAATGATGGACCATCGAGCCATTGAAGTAGTTGAAGCGTTCGTCAACGCTGGCTACCCAACTGAAGCTGACGCTGTGCTCTTAGTAGAACTGGACGGTCTTCCTGGGGGCGTTGAAAATGGGGTCGACATAATTCGACGAGTGGCAGAAGCCCATCATGTTGGCACGGTGCGACTCGCAGCAGATGAAGCTGAAAGAGCGCTGCTCTGGAAAGGTAGGAAGAATGCTTTTGGTGCAGTCGCACGCATCAAACCTGACTATTACCTCCATGACACGGTCGTGCCGCGAGGAAAGCTAGTCGAAGTACTCGAGAAGGTTTATCGAATCGCCGACGCGCACAACCTGATCGCCATCAACGTGTTCCATGCTGGAGATGGCAACTTGCACCCAATTCTGGCCTACGACAGTCGTGAGCCCGGTGTTCTGGAGCGGGTTCACGCAGCTGGGAGAGCAATTATCACCGCATCAATCGAGGCTGGAGGCGTGTTGAGTGGTGAGCACGGGATAGGTCTTGAGAAGCGCGATTACATGGGCATGCTTTTCAGCGAACATGATATGGCTACGCAGGATGTGGTTCGCGAGGCTTTTGACCCAGAGGGTTTAGCGAACCCTTTAAAGGTTCTCCCATCAGGTTCTCGATGTAGTGATTCATTTGGGCAGCACGTCCCGGAGGGCGCATGGGTGTGAATACGCAGCATTTCATCGAGGAACCAATTCTCCAATTTGCGTCTGATGTCGGATCGGTAGGCCCAGTAACCGTCGTCGGCGGCCGAACCCAATGGGACGTAGGGGGACTGCCCCTCCGCAGTTCGCGTGAGGTTCGCGCGCCTTCCGGCGTTTGGTCACATGAGCCGGAAGAAATGACCGTTCGGTGTGGAGCTGGGACTTCGATTAGAGAGTTGAACGAGAAATGTGCACAATTTGGACAGATGGTGCCTTTCGACTTGAACCCCGAGGCAACCGTCGGCGGAGCGCTTGCTGTGGGGCGGAGCGGTTTCCGACGTCTTCGATACGGACCCATCCGCGACTTCGCACTTCGGATTAGGCATATAGACCACAGTGGACTGCTGGTGACCTCTGGTGGGCCGACAGTAAAGAACGTCTCGGGTTACGATCTGTGCCGTCTTCTCGTCGGGTCACTAGGTAAATTGGGCTGCATAGCCGAGGTGATTTTGCGATGTTTGCCGATCCCCGAGACGACCCTATGGCTTACCGGAACGGGCGACCCCTTCAAGATTTACAACCAGTTGTACCGGCCCTCTTCGATCCTATGGAACGGAGATCAAGTCTGGGTTTGCCTCGAAGGCGTAAAGTCAGATGTCGAGTCCCAGGCGGCTCTCCTTGGCTTTGAAGAAGTGAGCTCCCCGCCCAGCTTTCCGACCCGCGGAAGAATGTCGCTTGAACCTAAAGCGCTTCGAGGTCTCGTCAACGATTCCAACGATTGGCTTGCTGAAATCGGTGTGGGTGTCGTTCACTGCGCCGAGACGCAAACCCCAGTACCACTTTCAGACGCTAACAAGCTTCTTATGCGTGACCTCGAACGCCGGCTCGATCCGACCGGTCGCCTAAACCCCGGCCGGGAGTTGGTCACTACATGAAAAAAGTCGCCGTGGAACTCGGAATCGATTCGGAAGATCTGGCGTCTTGCGTTTCGTGCGGCCTTTGTCTTCCGCACTGCCCGACATATCGTGTAACTCAAGAAGAGTCATCTTCACCACGCGGGCGTATCGCCTTAATGAGGCAGGCAGAAAGCACCGGATTGATCGACCAGAACTTTGTCGATTACATGGATGCCTGTATCCAATGTCGCGGATGCGAAACTGCGTGCCCGGCGGGTGTTCCATTCGGTTCGATGATGGAAACAACACGTGAGGCCTTAGCCGAACAAACTTCGTATCAGCCTTGGTGGCGTCGCTGGGGTTATCGAGTGCTTGGATGGCCCAACATTTTGGCGGTCGGTTCGAAAGCATTAGCGGTCCTGCAAAAACTCAAACTTCTTCCGCCTAAGTTGGCCCTACCGAAGATCCCACTGATGCAAGCGCCCTTGGTCCCTAGTGGTGAAGATGTGTGGTTATTCACTGGTTGCGTAATGGACGCCTGGATGCGAGATACGCATCGAGCCACCCAACGAGTCATCGAAGCAGCCGGGGCAGGGGTCAGCTTCCCCGACAAAAAAGCCGCATGTTGTGGTGCTCTGCATGTTCATGCAGGCCTAAGAGAAGAAGCTCGACGCTTAGCCCGACGCACAATCGGTGCCTTTCCTGGCGAAGCACCGATCCTCGTGGACTCGGCTGGCTGCGGAGCCCAGCTAAAAGAATACGGCGATCTTTTAAATACCCCAGACGCGCACAAGTTCAGTCAACGGGTGCTGGATGTTCATGAGTGGTTAGTTGACCATCTCGATGAACTGCCTGCTGCTCACGCGAACCCTCCAAGAATCACAATTCAGGATCCCTGCCACCTTCGACATGTGCAGCAAGCTCACGACCCTGTTC
>DCYM01000020.1 GCA_002331465.1 Candidatus Neomicrothrix sp. UBA2110
TCATGGCGCACGAAAAATTCGCCGTTGATCCAAATCTCAATGTGTTCATTGCGATCATCGGCTATCGCGCTGTGAGTGGTGCGCTTCATCGTCGAGAGGCTAGTCACCGAAAAGCCGCACTGAGCACGCCGTGTGGGCAAAGGGGTCGCCATGGCTCGTCGCGGCGCATAGACTCCGGAACGTTCACGGCGTTGTTTACTGACGTCCATTGAATGGACAGTCGTAGAGCGCCACATTGTCACGCCCAGGGAGGGCATTCATGAAGTTTAAGTTTTTGCGACTACTGGGTGTGTTGTTTGCATTTGCACTAGTCGCTGCTGCATGCGGCAGTTCCGATGATGACTCAAGTTCATCAGGTTCAGCCGTCAATCAAGAGGACAGCTTGGGCGATGGTTCCCTTGGAACCGTCACCGTAGAAGCTGGCGAAGACATCCAGATTCGTTCACTGAACGCAATTACGGGTGACGTCGCATTCCTCGGTATTCCAAACCAGCGTGGCGTTGAGCAGGCTCTTGCCGACTTCGGCGACATTCATGGCTTTAGCGTCACTATTGGCACAGGTCTCGACGACCTTTGTTCTGCTGACGGTGGTCAGGCTGCGGCTCAAACCATCGTGGCGGACGATGATGTCGTTGGCGTAATCGGAACCTCGTGTTCCGGCGCCGCTACAGCCGCTTCGCCATTGATCAGCGCAGCTGGCATGGTGATGATCAGCCCATCGAACACTTCACCGGCTCTAACGTCTGACTTAGCTGGAACCGCTGGTGACAATTACCACGCCGGGTATTACCGCACCGCTCACAACGACCTTTTCCAAGGCGCTGCTATGGCTAAGTTCGTTTATGAGGAACTGGGCATCAGTTCAGCTGGCGCGATCCACGACGGCGACCCGTACACCCAAGGACTGGCTCAAGCCTTCGCTGACGCTTTTGAAGCTCTAGGTGGCACCGTCACCGGCTTCACTGGTGTGAACAAGGAAGACACCGACATGGTGCCCGTCCTGACCGAGATTGCTGCCGGTTCACCTGGCGCGCTCTTCTTCCCGATCTTCCAGCCCGCAGGCGACTTGGTCGCCGATCAGGCTCCGGGAGTATCAGGCCTTGAGGGCACCGTGTTACTTGGCGCTGATGGTCTGCAGGTCCAAAGCTTCATGGAATTGTCTCAAGCCGACGGCATGTACCTCTCGGGTCCGGATCTTCGCTATGGCAGCAACACCAACCAAAGCACCGGCGTGACAGCGGACAAGTTCCTGGCTGATTACGAGTCAAATAACGGAAACCCGCCAGAGGCTCCATTCTGGGCGCACTCCTACGATGCCACCACGATTCTTTTGGAGGCCATCAAGGCTGCGTCATATTCAGACGGAGACAATCTGGTCATTGATCGAGCTGGTGTCCGCGAATACTTGGACAACCTGACGGGTTATGAAGGCATCATCGGGACCTTGTCTTGTGATGACTTCGGCGACTGTGGTGCTCAGCGCATCACTGTTGTTCAGAACGACTCATCAGACTTCGGGGCTTCGCTTGAGAACGTAGTGTTTGAATACGCTCCCTGATTCCCGCCCCATAATGGGCAAAGTTGATCCGCTTTCTTGAGGGATCAGTTATCCATGAATCGATATCGGCCCCGATTCGGCACCTCGCCGGGTCGGGGCCGAATGTCGGTTACCCACGTTGGCGAACTTGATACAGCGTCTCAGTTCGCTTCTACTTTCTGGAACCTATGTGACAACGACGCACAACGCGAAACTTACATCTCGAGTGCTGTGGGTCGATCGGTTTCTCACGCTCATACGGATCACGTTCATCGTTGTGATATCGGTTGGTCTTTTGGCGTTCGTTGCCCAGCAAATCAACCCTCAGAATCCGTTTGCGCAGTGGGCTAACCCAGATGCAACTGGATTAACCGCTCCACAATTCAAAGGGTTACTGGTCACAGGGCTAGCCCAGGGCGCAATGTATGGGCTGATAGCGCTCGGTTACTCGATGGTTTACGGCGTACTGGGGTTCATTAACTTCGCGCACGGGGAAGTCTTCATGGTCGGGGCTATGTCGGGGATGATTACCTCGAACAAGCTGGCTGATGCGGGCCTATGGGAGGACGCGTTTCTTCTGTGTCTTCTCTTCATAGTGGTGACATCAATTCTGTTGTCGACCGCCACGGCGGTGATCATGGAACGTGTCGCCTACCGTCCCTTGCGAGGCGCCCCACGACTCATTCCGCTGATCACCTCTATAGGTGTTTCATTCTTCCTCCAAAACCTGTCAGTAGTTCTTCTCGGCCCGGGGGCGAAGTCCTATCCGACGTTGCCGAGCTGGTTGTCACAAAAAAGATCGCTTGTCGGTTTTCAAATTGAGGGAACAAAACTCCTTGTGTTGCTGACCGCTGCCGTCTCAATGGCGGGTTTGTGGTTTCTTGTGGAACGCACGAGAACCGGCAAGGCAATGCGAGCAGTCGCAGAGGACAAAGAAATCGCTGCCCTTATGGGTATCGATGTAAATCGAACCATCGTCAAAACGTTTGCGGTCGGTGGCGCTATGGCTGGAGTTGCGGGAATTTTGTGGGGGATTCTGTTCCGGAGTGTGATCCACACGACCGGGTTCTTGCCTGGCATCAAAGCGTTCAGCGCGGCAGTGGTTGGTGGGATTGGCAACCTCGGCGGGGCTATGGCGGGCGGTCTTTCTCTTGGTGCAGCGGAGGCAACGGCCCCGCTGGTGTTGCTGGAACCGCTCGGAGTTGATGGAGTTTCACAGCTTCGCGACGCCGTAGCGTTTGCTGTTCTCATCTTTGTCCTATTGGTACGACCGAGCGGGCTCTTTGGTGAGCGGCTGTCGGAAGATGAGCGGGCATGACGGCGACAGCAAACGACGCTTCGACTTTCGAAGCTCCAGGGCTTGACTGGCGTCGACAAATCAGGTTCTCAGCAATTGGGGCGTTGAGTTGCGCGTTTATCGCCCTCGCTGGGATGCCGGTAGGACTTGACCGACGAAGCATCGTTTACCCCGTTTTGAGTTTGGGATACCTATCACTTCTTTGGGTGCCCTTTGTATTAGCCAGCCTTGCCGGTAGCCAGGTCGTGTTGGAAGGGATGGGCGAAAGAGAAAGAGATACCAGGGACCTGGCAGCTGGAGCGCTGGTCGGACTTGGTAGTGCGCTCGGTCTGGTCGGACTGATGATCCTGGTGAAGAACTTCAACCTTCGAGATCCTCTAGTGAATTGGAGTCCACAACTTCTCGAGCTGCTCTCCTTCAACCGTTCTACGACGTTGGGCATGTTGCTCTGGGTCGTTCTTGGGACGACACTGGGGCTTTTGGGCGGAGCGATGCATGTGGTGCCAGCGACGGTCCGGGCCAAGGTTTTGACCGTCGTACTTTCTGTGCTCATCGTTTCCGTTCTTCAGACGTTCCTTACTGACTTACTCGAGGGGTTCAGACTGGAGGTCTTCACCGACTTCATCTATTACAAGCGTGGTGGTCTAGAAATTCTTGGGGCTCTCCTCGTAGCTGTGCTCGCGATCGCAATCCCCCTATTGGTAGGCGGCCGGATCAAGGGACTGCGTGCTCGCGTTCAGAAGATGCCCCCAGATGAGCGCAGTCGAACGAACCTCGCTCTCCTAGGGGTTGGCGTGGCACTGCTACTGATCCTCCCGTTCTTTCTCGGGAAAATCACTAACGAATTGCTGGCTAATGTTGGACTCTTTGTCTTGCTGGCTCTGGGTCTCAATATCGTCGTTGGGTTGGCGGGAATCCTTGACCTTGGCTATGTCGCTTTCTTTGCAGTCGGGGGTTACACCACGGCGGTGCTTACTTCTCCCAACTCGCCTGGATTCTCACCTGAGTTGCCATGGCCGGTCGCGTTAATCGTCGTCGTAGTCTTAACCGGATTAGTAGGGCTGTTCATTGGCGCGCCCGTGATCCGAATGCGTGGCGACTATCTAGCGATCGTGACTCTTGGATTCGGCGAGATCATCCGCTTGTTGTTCTTGAGCGACTGGTTATCCGGCTGGTTTGGTGGTGCTCAAGGAATTACCAACATTCCCGGAGTTGACGTTGGAATAGGAACAGTAAAAGGCACCGACCCCAGATCCGTCTTCTTGCTGGTCTTGGTTTTCTGTGGGATCGCGATCTACGTCTCATGGCGCCTCGAACATTCGAGACTAGGTCGCGCCTGGATGGCGATCCGAGAAGACGAAGACGTCGCTGAAGCGATGGGAGTGAACACAACAAGCACCAAATTGATGGCTTTCGTTGTTGGAGCGGTACTAGCGAGCTTTTCTGGCGCCATTTTCTCAGCAAAGGTCGGATCGATCTTCCCGACCAGCTTCATCATGCTCGTATCAATCATCATCCTTGTCGTGGTCATCGTTGGCGGTATGGGAAATATTGCCGGGGTCATCGTCGGAGCTGTGGTACTGATCGGAGTATTAGGAGGCCCGAAACAGCCGGGTTTGCTGCAGGAGTTAGGCCAATTCAAACTTCTGATTTACGGTGCCTTACTCGTATGGATGATGCTCAAACGTCCCGAGGGTCTGGTTCCCAACGTGCGACGTAGCCGAGAACTTCACCAAGAAGAGTTCCTCCAAGACGCCTGGCTAAAAGGTGAGAT
>DCYM01000039.1 GCA_002331465.1 Candidatus Neomicrothrix sp. UBA2110
GGCTGCCGCTAACGAGGTGGCGGATGCAGCAATGAACCGTGACCAGGAAGCGGTTCGGTCGCTGCTCAACCAGAAAGCCACAGAGACTGGCCTCGCAATCGAACAGCTTCGTGACTTCCTCGACTACGTCAATGCACCTCAGATTGATGGCACCACGGCACTCCATTGGGCGGTAAATCATGACGACTTCGAAACAGCGGATCTGCTGATCGGTGCTGGCGCTGACGTGTCTGCAGGAAACCGCACGGGCGTCACCCCCATGCGCCTGGCCGCCATCAATGGCAGCATGGCCATGATCGAAAGACTTCTCGATGCGGGAGCGGACCCGAACACCCCTCTGACCGAGCATGGTGATACGGCTCTCATGATGGCTGCCCGCACCGGTTCAGCCGATGCGATTCAGATGCTGCTGGACCGAGGTGCTGAGATCGACGCAGTCGAAACTTGGGGCGGAACGAGTGCTCTGATGTGGGCCATTTCAGAGCACCATGCCGGAGCCGCAAGTGTGCTGATCGACGCAGGCGCGGACTTATCTGTTAGATCCAAAATAGTGTCAGTCGCAAACCGACGCGGCGCTGAAGGAACTGTTCCCGAAGACGCTGATCCCAATGCCGATCCGGTCGGCTATGCTAACGGAGGATTCACTCCGCTCCTGTTTGCGGCCCGCGAAGGTCAGATGGATGCAACCCGGCGCCTTATTGCAGCAGGGGCAGACATTAACGCGATCGCCGCTGATGGAAAGAACGCTCTTGGTCTGGCGATCTATAACGGTCATTTCGAGGTAGCGTCATTCCTGGTAGAGAACGATGCAGACGTAAACCATGCCGATGCAGAAGGATTTCCGCCCCTGTTCTGGGCGGTGGATCGCCGCAACATGGAGTGGAACCCGGGATTCCCCTGGGTCGAAACGACTGATCCTCTGCCACTGATACGGCAGCTCCTTGATGCAGGAGCCGACCCGAATACCTTCGTTAACAACACCCCGCGGTCCCGGCGAAACTTCGGAGGTTCGCCCCGGACCTTATTTGCGACCTCGCTGATGCGCGCCGCGTATTCTGCCGATATCGAGCTGGTTCAACTCCTGCTAGATTACGGCGCGGATCCTTTCATTCTCAACACCGACAATGAGAACGCGTTGCTCGCGGCATCCGCTTATGCATGGATCGACGGATACAGCCAGGGACGGTCAACCGGAGAACGACTTGCCACGATTCAGCTACTGGTGGAACTGGGAGCCGATGTGAACTGGGCGTGCGACCACGGGATCACACCGCTGATGATGGCCGCAAACTTTGGAGAGGTTGAACTTATTCAGTACTTGGTCGACCAGGGCGCTAACTTGGCCGCGCACGACTTGGGTAAAAAGAACAACGGTGCGTTCGGTGGAAGCATCGAACCGCTTATGCCCATCGATTATGCGATCGGTGTCGGAAGCTTCCGCCCCAACAACGCCATCCTTCACATGGAAGAAGCGACTGCTCTGATGACGCGGATGATGACCGAGCGCGGGATCGTGCACACGACTTCAGAATGCACCCTTCGTGCCTTCTCGTGCGGCAGCGTGGATCCGCAGGGATCAACTGCGGCAGAGATTGCGATTACGCGCTCCATTCAGGTCGGGAATCAGGTCCAAGGTATTACGGGAGGCCTGGAAGTGGAAGTTGAGGAAAGCGACACGCCTAACCCGGAGTAAGATAATGACAAGAGTTTTTCGTTTCTTTTACCTAGGGATTTTTCTGTCGTTGGCATTGCCAGCCACAGCGCAAGTTGGACACCCGGCAAAGGGATCCTGGACCGGCTTTTATGGTCCTGATGATTCCGATCAGAATCGCTTCAGATTGCTCTTGAACTGGACAGATAGAGAAATCACCGGTGTTATCAATCCCGGTAGGAGGGCTATTAGCCTAGATAAGGTGGAGCTGGATTATTCCACCTGGACGATGACGCTGGAAGCTGAAATGCCCGTGGATGGGGGCACAGCCCATTTTGTAGTGACAGGAAAACTTGAAAACCTTGGCTCATGGACCAACCGGTTGTATTCAGGGACTTATACTCTGGGTAGCGAGTCTGGCGAGTTTTGGCTTTCGCTGAACTAAAGAACCTTTGCCAATTCTGGAGAAATCATCAGATGAAAACAAAGTTTGCCCTATATCCAATTGCACTCTTTACCGCATTCTAGCCTCACTCAGGCATTTGCTCACCACTCTTTTGCTGGCGGAATTCGATTCCTGATTCTCCCATCGAGATAGAAGGCACCGTTATAAAGGTCGAATGGACCAATCCTCATACTTATTTCTTTATAGAAGTTGAAAGTGAAGATGGTGATTTCGAAGAGTGGGCCCTGGAAATGGGCAGTCCAAATCAATTGGTGCGTCGAGGCTGGAGTCGCAATAGCTTGAGAATTGGTGACGTCGTAACGGTCACCGGTTCACGTGCCAGAGATGGCAAAGCCAAAGCTAATGCTCAGTCCGTGGTGCTCGATACCGGTGAACGCTTGTTCTCGGGTACCAGCCAGCCAGATTTCGTAGAAGACGACAACTCAGAATAACCCTGGGGAGTATATCGTGCTGTTTCAAAATATTAAGAAACTAATAGCCGTTGCGGCCATTGTCATACTTCAGTTTTCAATATCAGGTACAGCTCTGGCCCAACCACGTGGTCCGGAACTTGACCGCACTATTCCAACACCGCGCTTGAACGGCGGTAAAGTAGATTTTGGGGGAGACGGAGTATGGAGCTTACCTTATATAAGGAATTTTGCAGATCGTATTGTCGGCGGAGATGAAAA
>DCYM01000137.1 GCA_002331465.1 Candidatus Neomicrothrix sp. UBA2110
AGCAATTGGCTCTATGTGCGGGGTGACGGAGTCAAAGATTTCGTGCACCTGTTTCGAAACTTCTCGATACCGCGAGAAGTTGGAGCGGACGAACACAGCGTCTGGGCATAGTTTCCTCGCTAACACGCTGGACATAGCTGACCTGACCCCCATGGAGCGCGCTTCGTAGCTCGCCGAGGCAACAACTCCTCGCTCGGATTCTCCCCCGACAATGACGGCTTTACCTATCAGAGAGGGGTCAGTTTGGCGTTCCACCTCAACGTAGAAGGCGTCCATATCCACGTGAAGAATCGGTAGGTCACCCATAAACCCAACTCGCCAAGGTAGAAGAGGAACATCTGGGGGAAACAAACTCTGTCATTTAGAGACGTTGAACTCGAAGATCATCTAAGTCAACCCCGTCAACCCTGTACCTAAATTCATAACCCTCTTCGACTTCACCCTGCAGATAGTCAAGCAATGGTTGCTTGAGCCACAGCTGTTGGCCAGCCAACAGCTGCGTCAATTGAGTTCTAGGGATCCACTCAGCAGCTGTAACAATCCCGTCTGGATCCTCAATCTTGATCACGCCCGCATACCCGGCTGCTAAATGAACTTCAACCCGTAACAACCAGTTCATGTCATGGGCTTCCGCTGAAACGGTGTAAACCGGCCCAGTCCACTCATCAACGACTAGCCCCGTTTCTTCTTTGACTTCTCGCGTGAGGCCTTCCAGCACTGTTTCACCTTCATCGATGACGCCTCCCGGGGTACTCCAGTCGCTACGGCCACCGCGCCGTTGATTGTGCACCATCAGGATCCGGTCCGCGTCGCAAACTATCCCACCACCGACAGCCCAGTTTCGCACCTCCGCAGTTTGCCATTCATACCTACGTCACGACGACATACGAATACGATGCTTTGATGGCCCACGGACGAGAACCTTTCCTACGAACAACATCTGGGCACGACAACTGCCATCCACCGACGGCTTTACCATCGGTGTTGGCGAGGGTTCTTGCCTTTTCAGCGGTGATCCTCGCGAGTCTTTGTGGCGGCCTGATGGGATTCGCTCTAGGCCGGCTGCAATGGGGTGACGACCTAAGCGTATGGATAATCGTCGCCGGGGCTGCAGGCTCAGCGCTAGCCGCCGCGGGTGTCGCTGTCGTGTGCGTATTAGTACTTCGGGCCATGTCGGAATGGACTGATGTCGCTTCAGTAAAAGCGCGGCGACGTTGAGTAGCTCACTTCCGTCGTCTGAGGAATTAAAAGAACTTCGCGATCTTGCCGTAGATCTTTCAAGTCAAGCAGGCAAAGTGCATTTGCGGAGACACACGGGCGATGTCGATTCCAAGTCGACCGCCACCGACCCTGTTAGCCAAGTGGATCGCGACGCCGAGCAGATTATTACTGCCGGCATAGGCCGCGCCCGACCCGACGACGGAATACTTGGGGAAGAGGGAACCGACACCCGCGGCAATTCGGGGTTTCGATGGGTGATCGACCCACTTGATGGCACTGTGAACTACCTGTACGGCTTTCCCAGCCACTCAGTGTCGATCGCAGTGGAACTCGATGGTGTGCCGATCATTGGAGTTGTTTATGACACAGCTCATGATGAAATGTATGTGGCGCAAATTGACGGCGCTACGACGAAAAATGGTGACAACGTTCAAGTGACTTCATGTCAAGACTTATCCATCGCGTTAATCGGAACCGGGTTTGGTTATGACCCAGATCTCCGCAAGCAACAGGCGTTGATTCTTGCCGAGTTCCTCCCGCTAGTGCGAGATATTCGCCGGGCAGGTTCGTGCGCTATTGATCTTTGCTCCGTTGCTAGCGGACGCCTTGACGGGTTTTATGAAGTTGGGGTGCAGTGGTGGGATGTCGCGGCGGGTATTGCGATCGTGCGATCAGCGGGCGGTATCGCTGTCTACGAGCCACTCCGCAAGCGGGTTATAGCGTCTGGATCTCTCCTCTGGGAACAACTCTGCGGCACCGTAAATGAAGCAGAAATCGCAGTTGGTTCCCAAAAGGCTCCCCCATCGGCCAATATCTAGGGTGTGAGCATCCGAATCTTAACGATCGAAGACGACCAGCGAATCCGTACCGCCGTTCGATTCGCACTTGAAGATGAAGGATGGAGCGTCCTGGAAGCAGAAACCGGGGAGCAAGCGCTGGAATATTTCAAGTCCACCATTCCTGATGTGGTTCTCGTCGATATTGGCCTGCCAGGCATAGACGGCTTTGAAGTCTGTCGTGCTCTCAGGCGAAGCAGCGATGTCCCAATAATTATGGTCACGGCCAGGGATGGCACTAGCGACGTGGTCGCAGGCTTAGAAGCCGGAGCAGATGATTACGTAACCAAGCCAATCGCACCTAAGGAATTGTCAGCTCGCATTCGCGCACTTTTACGACGAGTCCGGTCTGAGGACAAGGCTGCCGCGCCAAGGAGCATCGGTGATCTGGACATAATTCCTGACGAGGGCATCGTCCGTAAGAGCGGCGATGAAATTCATCTCACCAAAACCGAGTTTCATCTCTTGTGTGAACTTTCCGACCACTTAGGGAAAGTTCTCAGCCGCGAGCACTTACTAGAAGAAGTTTGGGGTTACGACTACTTCGGTGATGGTCGGTTAGTTGATGTCCACGTTCGTCGTTTGCGAACCAAAATCGAAACCGACCCCGCTCGCCCTCGCCATGTAGTGACCGTGCGGGGCATGGGCTACAAGCTACAACCGTAGTGGCGAAATACCGCGGCCTGTTGTGGCGCCGTTTTCCACTCCGCGCCCGTGTGATCGGGGCCTTCACTCTCGGCGCTGCAGTGGCTGCCTTAGTGCTCGTCATTATCACTTACGGCCTATCTCGACAATCAATGCTCAGCCAACG
>DCYM01000026.1:0-5072 GCA_002331465.1 Candidatus Neomicrothrix sp. UBA2110
GCCACCGCTGGGCCACCGAAGTTGGGCATGAAGCACGCCTTCCCCGCCTTCGTTGGCTACAACAAACTGTTCGCGAAACCCGAAAGCGGTTACGAGAAAGTCGATAACGAGTCGAGAGTTCTTGCATCGAATCGTTGGCCAGACGACTGGATTGTCCATATCGGATCCCTTCTAGGCTCGACTGTCGGCGATCAACCCTCCATCGGGGAAAATAATTTCTCCTGTCACGAAACTTGCTTCGTCGCTGCAGAGATACAGACATGCATTCGCGATGTCCGATGGTTCGCCAAGTCGACGCAGAGGCGTTTCTTTCACGCGTGCTTCTACCCACTTTTCGTTGCTGGTTGCGGCGCCGCTCATAGAGGTCTTTATATAACCGGGACCAACGGCGTTCACCCGTATGCCGTGTCGCGCAAGTTCGATCGCTCCACACTTGGTGAGCATCCACACCCCGGCCTTAGAGACGCAATAATCGGAGGCACCCATAAGGGCTGTCTTTGCTGCGACTGACGCAATATTAACAATCGCACCACCTCCGGATTCAGCCATTCGTTTGGCTACAAACTGGTTGGTAAGCATGACGCCTGTGAGATTCACATCTATTACTCGTTGCCAACTTGCCAATGACTTATCAATAAGCATCATGTCGTGCTGGTCAAAGCGGTCAGCGGCTTTTTGTTCATCGGCTTCGCGACTCACATAGTCCGCATGAGATATACCAGCCGCTGCAACACATGCGTCAATGGTCCCGAAAGCGTCAACTGCAGCGGAAGCCATTGCTTCCACTTCTTCGGGAAGTGAGGTGTCGACTTCCACAGGGATCGAATCAACACCAAGAGCTGCAACTTGACCTGATACGGAACGGGCGCGTTCCATATTTAGATCCGCTACGACAACGCGCGCACCCTCTTGGGCGAAGCGTAAACAACAACCCATTCCAATTCCTGAGGCTCCCCCCGTAACAAGAACTACCTTCCCATCCATACGTGCAGCCATTAATTCCTCCCGGTTTCTGAGGACAGCGTAGGGATCTAAACCGAGACGTGCCTGTGGCAGTCTGGAGTAGACCGCTATCGGAAGGATGAGAAGTGGGTGCGGCGGGACCCGAACTCGACTTGACCTACTGGGCAATCGTGCGAGAGTTGGTTGCAACTGGAGTCGCTCCTCATTACGAGCAATTAGCTCCCTAACTTTGGGTCTCCCCACCTGAATCGCTACGGCGGATCGAACGG
This sequence comes from Candidatus Neomicrothrix sp. UBA2110, assembly GCA_002331465.1. Taxonomy (GTDB): domain Bacteria; phylum Actinomycetota; class Acidimicrobiia; order Acidimicrobiales; family Poriferisodalaceae; genus UBA2110. The sequence goes on from DCYM01000026.1 coordinate 1,233, forward strand.
ATCGTGGAGTTAACACCCAGCTGGATGTATCCAGGTACGGATCACATAGCGTCATTCCCACCTTTCAATAACCAACCAACTCCATATCGGATTGCGGTCGACGGTGGACAACGTTGGTTTGCCCAATGTGGTTTCGAAGCGCTGGCGTGCTGCTGGCTTTTCCCGGCATAGGTCGAAGCAACATGCACGAAGTTGGCATAAATGGAGTGAGGAACTTTGCTGGACTCTTCACCCAGTCGCTTGGTGGGCTGAGACTTTCAGTATGCCTATATTCCGTAATCGCGCTCGACTCGACTTTGTGTCATGGCTTGCAGGGGGAGGCGCCGAGGCGGTGACGCAACTTCGCGCCCGGGTATCGGAATAGTTATTCGAGTACGCCTGCGATCACTAGGTTGGCTATTTGGTCGGCGTCGTAGCCCAGCATGTCGCTGAGAATTTCGAAGTTGTGTTCACCCCAAAGAGGTCCTGCGCGCTCCGGTGTTCCGTCGCTGCGCGAGAGACGGAAGCCGTACTGTTCAACCCAACTGGAGCCGTACACTTCGTGAGGCACCTCAACAAAGTGATTGCGGTGAAGTAATTGAGGGTCCGCGGCAACTTCGGGACTGTTCTGAACCCGATGTGACGGAACCCCATTTGCCTGCAGGAGGTGGGTAGCTATGTCCGCGTCTTGTGCGACACACCAGTCAGCAAGTAGTTGATTTAACTCTTCTTCTCGATTAAGACGCTCGGCCAAACTCAGTTCAGCGAGATCTTCTCGTCCCAAGGTATGAGCAAGTGCCGCCCACTGGTCGTCGCTTTCGCAGGCAATTGCCAGCCATTGATCTTCGCTGACTTCTCCGCAGCGATAAACAGAATGCGGTGCTCGCCAACGATCAGCATTGCCCATTCGAGTTTGAGCGAATCCATTGACTTGTTGATCAAGGATTGCTTCCGTCAAGAAATGTATTCCCCCTTCGGCCTGTGAAAAATCAAGGACCATTCCTTCGCCGGTCCGCTCCCTATGGTCCAGTGCGGCTATGAGGAGAGCTGCGGTGAGTCGAGGAGACGTCGCATCGGTGTAAGCAAGAAACGGGCCAGCTGGAAGCCGATCAGCCCACCCAGTTAATTCGTAATAACCGCCAGTGGCTGCGCCCATATTTCCGAATCCAGGTATTGGTGATAACGGACCGGTTTGCCCAAATAGCGTGGTGGAGCAGATGATCAAACGAGGGTTGACCTCTAAGAGATCCGCTGGGCTTAAACCCATCCTGTCGAGCACTCCCGCTGAGAAGGCGTTGATCGCGATGTCTGATTGAGCTGCTAAATCCAAAACGACTTGCCGCGCCTCAGGAGCCTTGAGGTTGATTTGCAGGCTTTCCTTGTTTGCATTGATGGAATGCCATTGCTGACTGTTCTCCAAGCCATCAGGATCTTCAGGATCTCTGGTCAAACCTGAAGTTCTAACTTGGTCCGGTCGCGTTTGGGATTCGATCCGAACGACGCGTGCCCCGTAGTAGCCCAGCATTCGGGTCGCGAATGGACCTGCATATACCCAGGTGAAGTCAAGAACGGTTAGACCTTCGAACGGTTTTCGAGGAGCGGAGGTCTGAGCCGAGGAGGCACTGACTTTACGGGTTTCGGCAAGCACCTCGGCCGTGTGTTCACCCAGTCTGGGAGGCCTATCTAGACGCCGTAAACCGGTAGGCGAGCCGTGTGCCCAGGGGCCGGGGAATTTCACCGTTCCATCGACGCCATCCATCTCGATTTCATCCCAAAAGCCGCGCTCAGCGTAGTGAAGTGTTTCGAGAACATCTGCTGGCTTGATGACCGGGACCATTAGCAGTTTGTCTCGCTGGGCCATCTCAAACAGGTCTGCTTTTGAATGTGGAGCGAGAGCATTCGCTAGACATGTCGCCGTTCGTTCGGTAATCGACGCAACGTCTTCCAACTCTCGCTCGCCGAGTAAGTCCGTCCAGTCAATTCCATACAAATCGTCGTCTAGGTGGCCCTCGCTTCTCACCCACTCAAGTAGCCGATTTGTAAATGAACCAACCAGTACCCCTGGTAGAAATGTGATCGTTACATGCCCGTCGGCGCACTCGTAGACGAAACGAAATTCGAGTATTCCCATTAATTGGAATCCACCTCCAGTTCGCTGCGCGGGAGGGTTGTCGCATAGAGCAGGTGCTAACCAGCCTTGCGCAGTGAGGATCATTGCTTCCTGAGCAGATACATCCACGTGTTGGCCGACTCCGCTTTGTCTGCGATCCGAAAGTCCGATGAGCGCTGCGCATGCAGCTTCTGAGGCGGCATTCACCCAAACTTGTGGAGCTGAAATCCGTACCGGAGCGCGATCTTTGTAGCCGTTTAATGACATCGGGCCCGCAGCAGCGTTCAGTGTGAGATCGGTGCCGACCCATTCCGACTTTGGCCCATCCTCACCGAAATTACTCATTGAGACCGTGACCAAAGATGGGTTCAGGGCTCTAAGTTCTGAAAGGTCAACTTCTATCGCCCCGCACTCAATCAATATGTCAGCGGTGAGAGCTAAATTTTTTAATGTGGTGGGATCGTCCACAACCACCGAGCGTTTACCCCGGTTATAGGCCCAATGTTGAAGCGAACGTTCCGGGTCCGCTTTGTCGCCAGCAAATGGAGGAAGGTGGCGTGAGCGTTGTCCTCCAGGAGGCTCAACTGCGATCACATCCGCGCCTAACTGCGCAAGCAGCAGACCAGCAAAATGCCCTCGATCATCAGTTAGATCGAGTACACGATAAGGCGACAGCATTGTTCCCCCTGCCCGTAGCTTCCCATCATAGAGAACGAGTAAGCGGTCTTTAGCGGAGATCGTCAGAACATGATGAACTGTCGGCTTACCCTGAGGACCCCATGAGCGAAGATAACGAAGAAGTCCTAGCTGACCCGGTAGCCGATCTTTATGAGCGGCAGCGACGTATCCGCGAAGAGATGGGCGGAGCCGAGCGAGTTGCGCAGATGCGCGCCGATGGAACTCCGACGATTCGCGACCATATTGATGGATTGCTCGACGATGGAACTTTTCGCGAGTTGGGCACCCACAGTCGCTCGATGCGCCTGGAAGACCGCCACAACACCCCAGGAGATGGCAAGGTCGGCGGCGAAGGAGAAATTGAGGGGCGATCAGTAGCTATCGGGGGAGACGACATCACAGTAAAGAAGGGATCGAGCGCGATCGTCGGAAGTCGCCGCCTCCATCGGCTTTACGAAAGAGCGATTGAACGCGGTATGCCCTATGTCTATGTCGGAGAAACTGGAGGGGGTCGAATTCCAGACTTGATAGGCGCGGAGGGGATCGCTGAGGTAGCGCCGGACCCAGAGCTAGCGCGAAGAAGGCGTCAAATACCAATGGCGACAGTCATCGTGGGACAAAGTTTCGGAGGGTCCTCATTTCAGTCGGCGTTCTCGGACTTTGTTGTCCAAGTTCGGGGGTCGGTCCTCGGGGTTACTTCGCCCCGGGTTTTTGAGATCGCTACCGGTGAAATCATCGGATTTGAAGAGCTAGGCGGCGTGGATGTCCATTCGCGAATCACAGGCCAAATCGACCTCGGCGTCGAAACGTTCGAAGAGAGCTATTTGGCGGTTCGGCGGTGGCTTTCGTACCTGCCGCCTAACGCTTGGACACCAGCGCCTCGAAGTGAAGCTAGGGCCGATCTAGAACCCGACGAATCTCTTGCTGCAATGGTGCCAGCCAAACGAACTCGCGGATATGACATGCGCCGATTCAACGCAGCTCTTTGCGACCCTGGCTCCTTTATGGAACTGCAGCCCGGATACGCCCGTAACCTCACCACAGGGCTTGGCAAACTCGATGGTTTCTCTGTC
>DCYM01000026.1:5288-7139 GCA_002331465.1 Candidatus Neomicrothrix sp. UBA2110
ACGAACTCGCGGATATGACATGCGCCGATTCAACGCAGCTCTTTGCGACCCTGGCTCCTTCATGGAACTGCAGCCCGGATACGCCCGTAACCTCACCACAGGGCTTGGCAAACTCGATGGTTTCTCTGTCGGGATCATTGGTAACAACCCGATGTTCAATGCTGGTGTCTTGGATCCGGACTCTTGCCGTAAGGCGATCCGCTTGATGTGTCTCTGTGATGCATTCAATCTCCCCGTCATCTTCTTGATGGATGTACCAGGCTTCATGGTCGGTAAGGCGGTTGAGCACAATCGAATTTTGGCTCTTGCCATTCGCTTTGTTGAAGCGTTAGGCAACATGTCGACCCCAACATTGACCGTGGTCCTTCGAAAAGGCTTCGGTCTGGCCTACCCAGCTATGAACGGATCCGGACTCGGATCCTCAGGGCTTTATTCTTGGCCAGGCGCCGAAATTGGTTTCATGGATCCCCAAGTTGGAGTCAATGTTGCCTACTCGGCTCGTCTCGACCAAATGGATCCAAAGGAAGCCGAGATCGAACGAGACCGAATGATTTCCGAAATTTCGTTAGCGACCTCCCCATATGAGGCCGCTGGGACGCTCCGTATCGATGAAGTGATCGATCCTGCGGACACAAGACGGGTCTTGGTGAATGATCTCCGGCAACTCGACGGACGTCGCGTTCCCGCACCAGAAGACCGGCCCCTTAGCTACTGGCCCACAGTCTGAAGAGACGAGATTAGAGTCGCGCCAATGGACTATTACGTCACCGAAGAAGAACATGACGCTTGTCACAGAGATGGCGCAGTCCCCCTCCGCGGTGTCGTTGACGGCGATTGGTTAAAAGTACTGGAGGCCGGAATCGAGCGAGATATCAATGACCCAGGCCCGTTCGTTCACGGCTACGTCCCAGACAACGGAATCGGAAGGTTCCACGGAAACATTCGAATGTGGGAAACCGACTCCGAGATGGGAAGATTTTGCACTAACGGGCCTCTCGTCTCCATCGCAGCCCAGTTTTTTCAGTCATCAAAAGTCAACCTGTTTTATGACCAGCTCTTTGTTAAAGAACCGGGGACTGAGAATCGGACTCGTTGGCACAACGACCTGCCCTATTGGCCGCTGAGAGGTACTCAAGTTATGTCGTTCTGGGTTGCCTTAGATGCGGTCACCATCGAAAGCGGCGGGCTCGAATTCGTGAGGGGGTCACACCTTTGGGACATCTGGTATCAGCCGGAGACCTTCGGAAAAACCTCCGGCCATGGTGAGTATGAGCGAAACCCCGACTACATCGACATACCTGACATCGAAGCGACTCGCGATGAGTACGAAATCATTACTTGGGATCTTGAACCTGGTGACGCCTACGCGTTCCATGCGATGACGGTTCACGGAGCCGGAGGCAATTTACGTTCTGATGTGCGCCGTCGCGGCTACACCGTTCGATACTGCGGAGACGATGCGGTGTATGACTCTCGCAAGGGGACCCAAGGCCATCTTCGATCGGATCAACATAGCGATGGCGACTCACTTGATAGCGATCAATTCCCCTTGGTGTGGGAGTCGAACTAATCCTTCATCGCTACTCAAGTACCTCCGAAGCCGCGAGATCGGCAATTTTGTCAACTGAATAGCCCAATAATTCGCTGAGGACTTCGAAGTTGTCTTCACCCAGACATGGCCCTCCCCGTGCCAGTACTGCCGGGGTTCGCGACATTTTCGTTCTGCACGAATGAGTCCACATCGACCCAGCGTGACTCTGTGGGACCTGGATTTGGTGTTGGCGGTGTCTCAGTTGAGGGTCGGAGTTAGTCCCAGCCGCGTCGTGGACCGGGTACGCGGCAACTCCCGCG
>DCYM01000211.1:0-462 GCA_002331465.1 Candidatus Neomicrothrix sp. UBA2110
GTTGGGGGGCGTATAGGTCGTCATTGCTTCAGCTCCTTCAGGTGCCGGCGTCACCAGAAGAGTAGGTCGGCACTCCACATGTTCGCGTGTTTTACCAACACCACCCGAAGGTCGCGCCGCTCTAACCGATACCTCACCGTCACTCGCTAGTGGAGGAAATGGCTTTACTCACTCCCGTGACGCAGAAGTTTGCCTGGAGTCGCCCCGGTGCATTCTCCGGATTCAAAAGTTACTTCTCCATTGACAATGATCTGGTCATAACCGGCTGCGCGTTGCACTCGACGCCATTCGCCGCCTGGGAGGTCATATTCAACATCGCCAATCCAGTTAGGTAAAATTTCGAGTTCTTCCATGTCATAAACCAATACGTCCGCGGCGGCACCTTCGCGAAGGGTTCCTCGATCGCGGAACCCTGCAGCATGAGCGGGAAGATTGGAAAGCCTGTAGTGGGCTTCTTCAAGC
>DCYM01000211.1:494-12198 GCA_002331465.1 Candidatus Neomicrothrix sp. UBA2110
GAAAATGGCGTTACTCGCTCCCGTGACGCAGAAGTTTGCCCGGAGTCGCACCGGTGCATTCCCCCGATTCAAAAGTCACTTCTCCATTGACGATGATTTGGTCATATCCAGCTGCGCGTTGCACCCGCCGCCATTCGCCACCTGGGAGGTCATATTCAACGTCACCGATCCAGTTCGGCAAAATTTCCAGTTCTTCCATGTCATAAACCAGCACGTCCGCGGCGGCACCTTCGCGCAGGGTTCCGCGATCCCGGAAGCCGGCGGCATGGGCAGGAAGATTAGAGAGCCTGTAGTGGGCTTCTTCAAGCGTCACAACTCCCTCATCTCTTACCAACCAAGTCAAGAAATCCGTCGTATAAGCCCCGCCGGTAAAGAATTTGGTGTGAGCGCCACCATCAGAAACACCAGGGATGGCATAAGGCGAATCATTCATCATTTCAGCCATGAATTCAGCGTTCGAACCTTTATCTGGGCCCAAAAACTCAACGTTCAAGTCGCCCCGTAGAGAGAGGTCCAGCATGACCTCTACATGATGTTTGCCTTGTGCCTCAGCAATATCACCAACGGACTTGCCCACATACTCCTGTAAGTCCGCTTGTCGGTTCACTCCCTGAACGACCAAGCTCTTGGGATTTCCGCCCACGCCAGCCTGAATGACCTGTAGGCGACGATCCGCTTCCTCAGCCTCATCAACTAACGCCCGACGGAGCTCCGGGTCGCTCATCTTTTCTATCTTCTCTTCCTTGGTACCCGTAGTCACCGCGCGCCATGCCGGAGAGGCATCGTAAAGGTTCCAATGCTCAAGGGTGAAGGCGAAACCTGCTCGGCCGGTTCCACACTGAGCATAAATAGGCAGACCCTTTTCTCGACAGCCGTCGATCCAACGGAGCGGGCGCCGATGAACCTCAGGGTCCTGGCGAGCTGGAGCGACGACATTGTGAAGAATCGGCCGTCGCGCCGTTTCAGCCAAGGTTTCCAAAAACGAGATATCTGCTCTGATATCACCAGTGCCTTGGGTGATCTGTATGAAACCCTCGTCGCGTTCAGCGAGAACCTGTGCCAAATTTAAAATATCCTCATCAGACATGATGTCAGTGACCATGGGCGATCCGTCATAGTCCGCCTGAACACTGTCTGGACCAAGCCGTTGGATTGAAAATCCACACAGACCGGCGTCCATGCCTTCGTGTAGCAAACGCGCCATTTCTTTGCGCTCGCTCTCTGACGCTGGTTCTCCCGCCTTTGCTTTCTCCAAGCCCATGACATACGTCATCAGCGAAGCGGTGGGCATGTACTGAATGACGTTTACGCCCTTAGGGATCCTGTCGAGGGAGTCCAGATATTCAGGGATTGTTTCCCAATCCCATTCCATTCCTTGTTTCATAGATTCAAATGGGATTGCCTCGGTGCGTGTCATCGTCAACATGGATCGTTCTCGAAAATCTTTAGCGACAGGCGCAAACCCAAAACCACAATTACCCAAAACGATAGAAGTCACCCCGTGGTAGCCCGAAATTGTGCACCACGGATCCCAACGAATTTGGGCGTCGTAATGGGTGTGTAAATCGACAAACCCTGGGGCCACAATTTTTCCGGTAGCGTCAATAACTCTTTCAGCGACACCGGCCCCTCGACCACCCATCTTCGCTATCCGGCCATCTTTTATCCATAGATCGCCTTGATACCTAGGAACTCGAGTTCCGTCGACAATTGTGCCGCCAGCGATATGTATGTCGTACTCGGTCATGCCCCACCCCCTGGATCCGTGAGCCACCCAACAACGTTTCTTGTATTCGTTGGATACCCCTAAGGCTAATCATCTGCGAGCATGCGTGTGTGGAACGTACGGTTCAAACAGGATCTACACCCCTTGAGGCAGCTATCGCTACCGTTCTTAGCGATCTGAAGAAAGGGGATGTCGTCACCTACGGCGAAGTCGCAGAAGAAGCTGGATACCCACGCTGCGCTCGCGCAGTCGGGAATTTCTTAAAACAAAATGCAGGGTTCCCGTGGTGGCGAGTAGTTAACTCCAAGGGTCGACTTGCTCCTGGACACGAAGCCCGGCAGGAGCGGTTACTCAGGCAAGAAGGAGTGATCGTAAAGCGCGGCCACGTAACCGGAATGAGGCCCCGGTAAAAGAATCAAAGAGCCCCAGCAAGATCTACCCACAAATCCTCGATATGTTCGCAACCGACACTGAGTCGCACCAACCCAGGCGGGAGATGTGCCTGTCCCGGCCACCGTGCTCTTCGTTCGATGGTTGATTCCACACCGCCAAGACTCGTCGCCGAACTGATGACTCCGAGGCGGTCAATAAAATCATCCGTCTCACCTGCATTTCCGACGAATTCGAACGTGATGACAGCACCGAAGCCACTCATTCGTTCCTTAGCCATCTGATGAGTCGCATGGAAAGGCAGTCCCGGGGAGTAGACCACCTTCACTCGCTCATGATCATCAAGACGTGAGGCAAGCTCGCAGGCATTATCCATGCCGCGGGTAAGGCGTAACTCAAGTGTCCGAACCCCACGTAAAGCCAAAAACGTCTCGATTGAACCGGGAACCGCTCCCAGCAACATTCGAGATCGCACAAGCGCGTCTCTAACCTCCGCTTCTCGCGTTACCGCGACGCCAGCAACGAGATCGGCATGACCGCCAATGAACTTTGTCGCCGAATGAATGACGATGTCAGCGCCCATTTCAAGCGGCTTTTGAAGTAGGGGAGTGGCGAAGGTGTTATCCACCACCACAAGAGCGCGACGATCAACTGGGGTGCCACAAATGCTGATTAAATCAGCGACTTCTAACAGGGGATGAGACGGCGATTCAAGCCACACCAGTTCCGATTGAGTCAACGCCCGAATCCACCCAACAGTGTCCGGAATTTCGATGCTCGGCATCTTCTTTAGCTTGCGCTCCTAGGGCAACGAATCGGAAGCAATCGCATGCACCAATCAACCACCGGTGACGTCTGCATCCATCCGCCCGGTAGTCGGAAACCCCTGCTGTTCGATGGCCCGATGGCGGGCCGCAACTGATTCAACAATGTTGGGGTCGGTGTAGATGTAGAACTCGTTGTTGACCACTGCGTCGTGGACCAACTCCGCCACCTCGCGGGGCGGACGCCCCGACGCGATGACATCCCACATCGCAGCGGTGACAGCTTCGGAGTGGTCCGTCGCTTCGGGTGCGGGCACCACCCGGAACCGCTCGGGGCGGCGGGTTTCGTCGTACATGATGTTCGTGGCGACTGCGCCGGGACACAGCACCGACACGTTGACACCGGTCGCTCGCGTCGCCAGGTCATGAAACTGACACTCAGAGAGAGCGACCACCGCATGCTTTGCTGCGTAATACGCAGAGCTAATGACAGACCCTGACGTGAGTCCTGCTTGTGACGCGGTGTTGACGATGTGGCCATCGCCATGTTCGAGGAGATGGGGGACAAATGTGCGGACCCCGTGGATGATTCCCCACAGGTCAACGTCGAGCACCCAACGCCAGTCCTCAACAGTCAGCTCGTGTGGTGCGAGGCCGACGGGTCCCGCGACACCCGCGTTGTTGCAAACAAGGTGGGCGCGGTCGAAACAATCGACGGTCAGTGCGAGCAGGGCCTCAACATCTGACGCCACCGTGACATCAACACGCAGACCTGTCGCTGGGCCAACCTCGGACACCTCAGCGACCGCGACGTCAAGCGCCGCCTCATCGATGTCGGCCAATACAACGTTCATCCCGGCTGCTGCCCAACGCTCGGCCATGGCTCGACCGATCCCACTCGCCGCGCCCGTAACCACCGCAGTCTTTCCAGCCAATTCCTTCATGGTGCCCCCTCAGATGACGCGGTGCCGGCCCGCGGCCGCGCGGGCCAACCCTAGACATCATCGACTGACTCGACCGTGAAAGAACGGATGCCCGTCGAGGCACATACGACGAGCACAACAAACCGTCTGCTCCAGGAGAGAGGTACGCCACCGGGGCTGCGACCTCGCAAAACTCCTACCAGATGGCAATTGCAGTGTTTTCTCCGCCTCCCATAGGGGTAGGGCCTAGGTTTTAGATGCTATTAGGATGTTGTGTTTCTGAAAGACTTTTGGGGGAGTGTTGGCAGTTTTACGTCGAAGTCGCCGAAACCGCGAAGTGTGGGATCGCGCGGCGGCTGGGTTCAATGACCTGGTCAACCAACTCACCGATGATGATTGGGTAAAGCCAACCCCATGCAAGGATTGGGATATTCGTCGCCTTGTCGGCCACATGGCTTGCACCATGCGTATGCCTGTCGCGTTGGCGCAAGGAATACCTCTAGGGGTTCCCGCCGGACCTGACGCCTCACCTGTCACCACACCACAAGGCGACGACCTATTCTTCAACACCGAATTCTTTGCCACAGTGCAGCAGATCGTTGAAGCCATGGGCAGTGATCCCAAAGGAACATGGGTGTCGGCGTATGCCTCCCAAAGACTGGCGTTAGACAACTTAGACCTCGATGCCCCAGCGTTAGGTACCCAGTTTGGGATACTCACTGTCGATGAGTGGTTAGGGATATGTTTTTGGGATCCGGTGGTACACACTTGGGATTTAGGTCAAGCCGCAGGCATTTCAGGAGTACCCGCTGATGATTTGTGTGCCGCAGCGTTGGAGCTTCTGACCCAAGTAGAAACCACCGCGAACATGAGACTTCCCTTTGTGTTCGCCGAAGCACTTGAACCAGCAAGCGACACTCCAAAGGACCAACTCATCGCTCTTGTTGGTCGCTCCGTAACCTGGGGTTAGTGGGGGCCCAACACCTAAGTCAAAGGCAACGCTTCCGGCACAAGGCGGAGGACACGTACCCACATTTATGCAGCCACCGATTATTGGGCGAAAATATTGGGGATAGAATTTTGAGATGAAGTACTACCTCGAATCCTGGCGGCGTTACACCGATTTCCAAGGACGGTCATCAAGGGCTGCTTATTGGTGGGCTTTACTGATTTCGGGGATCGTCGTCTTCGTTCTTGGGGGTATCTCCGCGAGCATCTGGGACCTGGACACCAACGACACGGGTCCCTTGGAAGGCATTTACCTGCTTGCCTACCTCATCCCGAGCATCGCGTTAGGTGTTCGCCGCCTCCATGACATCGGACGAAGCGGAAAGTGGATCTTTATTGCGTTGACCGGGGTCGGAATCTTGTTGCTTTTGTTCTGGGCTTTCTCACGAAGCTGGCCTGAAGACAACAAATGGGGGCCTGGTCCAGCCAGTGTTACCGGCGATGCGCCGCCCAGGGAAAGCAATAGGACACCCAAACAGGCACAAGGACCATCTGACATCATTCGTTGATCATTAGTTGACCTCGACGGGTTTACGCAGCGGAGGCCAAAGGAGCCACTGGGCCGTCAACAGCTCTCAGAGGATCCACCGGAGCAGGCGTCGCAACTGTGATTGCTCTGACCAGCGAACGAAATCCGTCTTTCCATGTTCCACGCCCAGAACGCAAAGGACTGGCACTGACCTACGGTTCTTGTTGTAGGGCCGGGGAGATTTGAACTCCCGACCTTCGGTGACCAAACCGACATCTGCACCTTAACCAGTAGGGTCGAAAACGCAGCGCTCTTTGGGGTCTTCGTAGTGTTTGAGTTCGCCTTGGGTGGCTACCACATAGGGAGCGGACGATCAGATTGCCCGAAACGACGTCATTCTAGATCTAGTTGACATAATGTACATTATGAGCGTTTGGCGGAGCGTTTCCCTGTGTGTCTTACCCACAGTTACTAGACATCCAGCGCATGGCCGTAATCTCGGCTGTGCTTGATAATGAAGTCTTTCCGGGGCTCGACTGGTGCCCCCATCATGACAGCAAAGGCTTTTTCGGCAGCCTCAGCGTCCTCAAGGGTGATCCGTCGCAATAGCCGAGTGTCCGGGTTCAGAGTTGTCTCCAACAGTTCGTCATCATCCATTTCGCCGAGGCCCTTAAATCTGGTGATCCGGTAGCGACGGCCTTTTCGATCTAAGTCCGCGATTCGGGCCTGAAGTTGATGTTCGGAATACAGAAACTCTTTTTCTGACCCCACCACGAGGGCGTGCGTTGGAGGCTGCGCAGCGTAGATGTGTCCTTGCTCGAGCAGAGGTTTCATGTAGTGGTAAATCAATGTCAAAACAAGACAGCGAATATGGCTCCCATCAACGTCCGCGTCTGCGAGAAGGATCACGCGGTCGTACCTTCGAGATTCGAGGTCGAACTCAGGTCCCGAACCTGAACCGACAGCCGTAAACAGAGCTGTTGCTTCGGCGTTATCGAGGACAGATTTTTTTGTACTCTTACCCGCGTTGACGACTTTTCCTCTCAAAGGCAGAACTGCCTGCCAAGCACTGTCTCGTGCTCGTTTCGCAGGACCTGCAGCGGAGTCGCCCTCAACGATGAGCAGTTCGCCTTCTGGGTGGAGTCGACAATCGGCCAGTTTGTCCGGTAGCCCGTTGTTTCCGAGTTGGGCGGCCTTACGGCGGTTGTCAAGCGCCTGCTTCGTGCTGATTCGGTTCACTATGGCATCAGCAACTTTGTCCAAAATCGCCTTTACGTGAACCTTCTTCGAACCCTTTGCCGTTCCCTCAAACCACTCTTTAAACCCATCCCGTACAACTGCTCCAACAATTTTTTGAACTTCAGGGGTACCTAATTCACGTTTAGTTTGTCCCCGAAACTGCGGTTCCAAAAATACGGTTCGGACCACCGCGATGAGACCCTCCTGTGCGTCTTCTTTTTGAACTTTTGCTTCGCCTTTTAGCTTGCGGAGCTTTCTCGGATCGGCCGTTGATACTGCCTGGTTTAGGGCGGTGGTGAGGGCGCGCTCGAAGCCACTTAAGTGAGTCCCTCCATCCGGTGTTGGGATGGTGTTCACGAAACTGACTAAGGACGTTTCATATCCTTGTACCCACCGTAAAGCGATGTCGACCTGACATTCGCGGGTCACTTCCGTGAGTTTCCCATCGATGGGAACTTTTTCGGTGAACACCCCAGAGCCAGATATAGCTACTAACCCGGTAACAGGTTGTGCTTCACCTGACAAGAAATCAACGTAATCGGCAAGACCCCCTTGGGATACGAGCTCTTCGGCCGGTCTCCTCGAACCCTTACGTTTATCTGATAGCCGAATTTTGAGTCCAGGGACCAAGAAACAAACCTGTCCAAGTCGATCCTTCACTTCCGCATAATCGATCATCGCTTCGGGGTCGAAGATCTCAGTATCCGGCCAAAAACGGACACGCGTTCCTGTTCGGCTGGCGGGGATTTTGGCAATTTTCTTCAACGTATGACCTGGGGAAAAACGTCCGTTCTTCGCTGTGTGGCCCGCGATTTGGTCTTGAAATTCGAGCCGGTGCGTGGCTCCACCGCGGTCAACTTCAACCTCGATTCGCTTAGCGAGGGCGTTGACAACCGACGCCCCTACCCCGTGTAGGCCGCCAGATGCCCCGTAGGCGCCTTTACCGAACTTTCCGCCGGCATGCAGTTCCGTGAACACGACTTCGAGAGCGGTGGCGTCGCCTTCTTTCTTCTCGATCGGAATCCCGCGACCGTTGTCTGTTACTTCATACGAGCCGTCCGAATGCAAGAAAACTTCGAGTAGTCGTGCATGGCCGCCTGCTGCCTCATCGACCCCATTGTCGATGATCTCCCACAAAAGGTGCGTTAAACCTCCGGAGCCAGTTCCGCCGATATACATACCAGGCCGTTTTCGGACAGCTTCTAATCCTTCGAGCACCTCGATATCGTCGGCGTCGTAGCTGCCGGGTTGCTTCCTCTTTTCGGCTTCAGTGCTGGCATTCACTGGAACCGGTACTCCCCTACTACCAAGACCCGTGAATCAAGGTCCGTTGTCGTTCCGTCACGGCGACTTGTTTCTGTGGCCAGTAGAAATGGGCTTGGATCTACTTTTCTTAAATCACCATCCTCAAGCACGACAGCGGCCATCTGCTGATTGCGACCTACCCACGCGAAAGAGGCCGTCGTTTCAAAATTTTTCCATTTGACCGTTCGGACTCCTCCGGTCGCTCGTCCTTTGGTCGGCACCTCTGCGACATCAGTCACTTTCACTGCGCCGTCGTCACTCACCAGCAAAACGACCGCCCCAAATTCCACACGCCCGGCCGCTACCAGCGCTGCACCAGCCTTCAGCTTCATTCCGGACACCCCAGCGGCTCCCGGGCCTTGAATAGAAATGCCGGCCGCTGGTGTGCGAAGCGCCTGACCGTCGGAAGCCACCATCACAATTTCACTGTCATTACTAACGATGAATCCTGCGACAACTCGGTCGTCGCCTTTCAAGTTAATCACTGCGCTTCCTGATCGAAGCCGCCCAACGGATTCGAGTTCAAGACGTTTAGCGATGCCTTTTCGCGTCGCTATAAGCACGCTTCCTTGACCTTCGCCAAAGAGTCCGACCACGCGTTCTCCTCGACTCAACGAGAACATCTCTGTGACTGATGCCCCCCTACTACCGCGAATTATTTCGGGCACTTCTCGAGAACGGACTGTGAGTAAGCGTCCTTGGTCAGTGATAGCGGAAATTGAGCTATAGAGGCTAGTTTCCAGGCTTTGGGCGATGACATCATGGCGCCCCGGCTTGGCGTTGAACTCTTCGTCGGGCGATCTACGTCCAAGCAGGCCGGAAGTCGACAGAGTAATGAGCGTGGATTGGTCGCCGAGAGGTTCTTCAGGGGCTACCTCCAACAGCGAAGGGTCATCGTTGATGACCACTACGTCGGTGGCAGATAGGACTGTGGTGCGGCGAAGCGTGCCAAATTCCTCGACTAACTCTCGTAGTTCGCGGCCGACTAGTTTTCGTCGCCGGGCATCGGATGCGAGAATTTTGAGTAGATGACTGATGTCAGCCTGAACGTTGCCCAGTTCCTCTCGAAGCTTTCCAACTTCCAAAGCCGTCAGACGACGTAATTGCATATCCAAGATGTGGGTCGCCTGCACCTCAGTGAGTTGCAACAAGTTCATCAGCTCGTTACGTGCTGTCGACGCAGTATCTGATCCTTTGATAATTGAAATTACTTGGTCAATGTTGTCGAGGGCTAACAGAAGGCCAAGCAGGACATGTTCTCGTTCCTCAGCGCGAGCGAGACGATATTCAGTGCGTCGAACGATGACGTCTAAACGATGATCAACATAATGTTGGCAAAGTGCGTAAAGACCCAGAGTTGTTGGCACGCCATCGACCAACGCCACATTATTTATTCCAAAACTTTCCTCAAGGGGAGTCAGCCGATAAAGCTTTTCCAATAACCCGTGAGGTCCAACTCCTGTTTTGCATTCGATAACGAGGCGCAGCCCATGATTACGGTCAGAAAGGTCGATCACGGCGGATATTCCGTCGAGTTTCCCGGCCGATATGAGCTCACGAATTTTGGCCTGAACACGTTCCGGGCCCACAGCGTAGGGCAATTCTGTTACAACGATTCCCTGCCTGCGGGCCGTAATATTTTCAATCTCGGCTCTCGCCCGGACGCGGATCGTTCCTCGGCCAGTTGCATATGCTTCTCGGAGCGATCCATCGTCGACGACAATCCCACCGGTCGGGAAGTCCGGCCCTTCGACAAATTCCATAAGGTCATCCACCGATGGTTTCGGACGACGGTTCGTAAGTACGTGGTCGATTGCAGATGCGATTTCAGCGAGGTTGTGTGGCGGCATGTTGGTTGCCATTCCGACGGCGATTCCCGATGCTCCATTTACGAGCAGGTTCGGGATGGCCGCGGGCAAACACGTTGGTTCTTCACGTTCGCCATCAAAGTTCGGCAAGAAATCGACGGTTTCTTCGTTCAGGTCAATGACCATGGCCATTGCTGCGGACGTCAACCGCGCTTCGGTGTACCGATATGCCGCGGGCGGGTCGTCCAGGCTGCCAAAGTTGCCTTTGGGGTCAACAAGAGGCACCGACATGGAGAAGCTCTGACCCATTCGGACCATCGCCTCATAAATCGCACTATCACCATGAGGGTGGTATTTCCCCATCACCTCGCCAACCACTCCAGCAGATTTCCTAAACGGGGTGCCCGGTCTAAGACCTAAATCAGCCATCACATAAAGGATTCTTCGCTGAACAGGTTTCAGTCCGTCTCGGACATCAGGAATAGCCCGGCTCGTTGTGACCGAGAGCGCGTAGGGCATAAATGAATCGCGCATTTCGTCGGCAACAGCTACGTCGACGATTTCGCGAGCAATTTGTTCTGGTGCCTTAGCTCGTACCATGGCCTTCCTGGTTCTAGTTATCCGCCTTAGCCGAGGGTAGGACGCTCGGAAGCATCAGGGTGGTCATTCAGACCCAAAAAGAGCATTGTCCTCGAAATGTGAATCTTTTGATTTCGTTCGGTAACGTTGGCACCGTAATTACGGACCACAGCGAGGGCCAGTACTCCCCCGCCGCTTCCCATGCCCCCCACTAGCCGGAGAACCCGGAGCAACGATGAGCCGACGTATCGAGGTCGAGCTGACCAGTCAGCGAGATGACGGAACCTGGACCTGGCGAGCAGCCGGCGCCAAGCAGCCCAAAGGAACCTTAGAAGGCACTGTGCTGTACGACGGTGCGTCAGTCGGAGATATTTGTCGAGCCGATGCTGACTTCGAGATTGATGGCATCTTCGTCACTGCCGTATCGCCACCGAAAGGTCGCAGCGGACGCCCGGACGACGAACGAATCGAGGTTCTCGGATCGGGTCGCGAATTCGACGCTGTCACGACTCAACTTGCCAGAAAGGGTCGCTCAGATAAGCGAAAGGGCGGCCGGCGTCAACAGAATGAAAAAGCTGGCAAAGACGACTCCAAACGTAAACCGAAGAGGCAAGACGGTCGCCGTAAACCTGAGTCTCGCCAGACACGCAAAGAACGTCCTGAGGCCCCGGCAAAGCCCAAACCCAAAAAGCTCAAACCTGGTCGCGCTCATCGAAAAGTTCTGATCGACTCTCTTCCAGAGGAACAACGCGTCATAGCAGAACAAGTGTCGCGAGGTGGCATCGCTGCGGTGCGAAGAGAAATCGAGACTCAAAATGCCCGCGCTGTCAAGGAGGGAGTCGCAGAAGTTCGTGCCGATGCGTTGGTGGCCTTGGCTGAATCGCTGCTTCCTCAACTCAAAATCGCCGAGTGGCGAGATCGAGCTGATGCCGCGTTGTCTTCAATCGAGGAAGTCGACATCCGTGACTTGAGAACCGTCTTAGTCGCGGCTGAAGATGCTGCCCGCGACGAAGAAACTCGATTGCTCGCTGATCAGATCCGAGCCGGACTGAATGAGCGCCTGGAAAAAGCACAAGTCGAATGGCATGAAGAGATTCGGACCGCTCTAAAAGAGGATCGCGTGGTGCGAGCGTTGCGCCTCAGCTCTCGGCCCGCTAAGGCTGGTAGCCCGCTACCTCCCGACATCGCTGAAAGCCTCACCAATCAAGCAAATCAGGCCCTCGGTGGGGAGGTGAGCCAGCAACGCCTCGGAATTGTGCTCGAAGCCATCGCGTTTTCACCAATTCGGCCCTACGTAGCTATGGCACAGGTTCCATCTGAACCAACTAAGGAATTGCTGGATATCATCCGTAAAATCGCGGATCGCATTCCAGAAATCGCCGCCCGGTTGGGCATCGAGCGACCGGAGAAGGGGAAGGGCCGCAAAAAACGTCGTCCGAAGAGACCCCCGCGGCCAGACAATGTAGCTAAACCGTCTCCCAACCAAGAGACCG
>DCYM01000172.1 GCA_002331465.1 Candidatus Neomicrothrix sp. UBA2110
CATGCCAAGGAGTTCGGCTGCTCGTTCCGCTCGCTCCCCCACTGAGTCCCTCATATGGTCCAAATCAATATCTTCATCTTGTTCACCTTGTTGTCCGGCGAGATATCGGGAATAAACCCCCTCACCGATGCACGCTAAACGCCATTGCGCGAATGCTCGGTAGTAGCTAATCGCATCAATCTCAGAGTCCATGATCGTCGCATAGCGAGAAGCCAACTCATCCTGAGTCAAGAAACCTGGCAGTCCCGTGCTTTCTGCATCTCCAGCAGGATCCTTCTCCTGAGGGTCATGCCAGTACCCAAGGAGTCCACCAAGGTCAGCCATCGGTTCACCCAGAGTACAGAGCTCCCAATCCAACACGGCTACTACTGACCCACTCGCGTCAACCATGCAGTTTGATAGCCGATAATCGCCGTGGGCAATCGTCGTAGGGTTGGGTTCGGGCATCACACGTATCAGTTCAAGGGCAACCGCATCGACCATGGGCATGTCACGGGTTCGCGAACTTTCCCATTGACCGGACCACCGTTTCACTTGCCGTTCCACGTACCCACTGCGCTTCGCAAAATCACCCAACCCGACTTCGTCAATGTCGACCCGGTGTAATGCCGCAAGTGTGTCGATTAGCGATTCCGACATGGTTTTTCGAGCCGCGACATTCATTTCAGTGGCGATGTCTATATCTCTGACAACAATTCCGTCGACGTAGTGCATGACGTAAAAATCACGGCCGTTAATCGTTTCGTCTTGACAAAGCCCAACCATTTCAGGAACCGGAACGTCACTATCACGAAGCGCATGCATTAGCCGGTATTCCCGTGCCATGTCATGAGCGGAAGGCAAAAGTGGACCGGTCGGTGGGCGTCGCAAAACAAATCGGGCCTGGTCACCATCATTTACGACAAAGGTCATGTTCGACCTACCGCCAGCAATCAACGTGAACGTCAGCGCTTCACTAATTTCCGCATGTTCGCCAATCCACGACGTGACTTTGTCCGCCGCGATGACGGTGGGTAGGACTTCAGACATGCCTTGTATGTAGCAGAGTGGCCTGGGTTCATGTTGGCTAGCTGTTTCCAAACCGTGGCGAACGTCCTTCTGTCAACGCCTTCATAGCTTCGCGATGATCTGCTGATCGTGTCGTCGCCACGTGGTTCGCTTGAATTTTGTCAAGGTCCGGATGAACTCCGGCCAGCTCGTTAATCGCTTGCTTCGTCAATTTCACCGCTTCCGGCGCCAATTCAGAAATGGCCTTGCATAGCTCAACTACTCGAGAGTGCAAATGGTCTGGTTCGATGATTTCGGTGAGGTAGCCCATAGCAAGCAACTCGTCAGCACTTATGGTCTCTCCAGTCAAGAAAATGCGTTTCGTTGCGGAAGGGCCGATACGTTCCACGAATCTTTGTAATCCTGTTGCGTAGTACTGAAGCCCTATTCGGGTGGCGGGCATCGTCAGGGCAATGTGACTCGTTGCTAACCGCATATCACAGGCCAAAGCCAGATCCGTACCTCCGCCGTGCACATTGCCGTTAATGACCGCAATCGTGGGTACTGCGACTTTCGCTAAAGCGTCACACACTTCACCGAATCCGAACTTTGGTCGGTCTCCTTGTGCAAGCGCGCCTAGGTGGTAGCCGGAGCACCAGGATGGGCCGTGAGCTTCGATCGTCAAACTTCGTACCGATGGGTCTGCGTCTACAGCCGCCAAATGAGCCATTACGGCCTCTAAGTCTGGGGGACCCAACCGATTTCGTTTATCCGGCCTTCGAAGAACGATTTGAGCACGACTTTGGAGAATTTCGAGACTCGGCACATCTCCTTCACTGCTTGGTGTCATCGCTTTAATCAAACACCAATATTGATCGACCAGCGACGCGGCCATTCTCTAGATCGTCAACCGCTCGTCCAATGTCGTCTATGGAATAGCGTTGAGTGACTAAGGCATCGAGATCGAGAATGCCTTGACGGTGCCAATCGATGAATCGAGGCAAGTCCTCTCCCGGCGCACATGAACCACCCAGACTACAGATGTACGAACGTTCGCCCATGAACATGTATCGGCTGTCCAGTTCGATTGGAGTCTGTGGTACCCCTACCAGCACCGCGGTTCCGCCTTTGGATTGCCCGAACTCGCCACTGCGAGTCATTTCAGATATTTGTCGCATCGTGGCTGCGTGCCCGATGCAGTCGAACGCGTAGTCAACTCCGGCTATAGGTTGTCGCAGGACATCGAACTGGTTGGCAATTTCAGTTAGGTCTCGCACAGCTGCAACGGGATCGACCTGTGAAGCATTCACGCCGTGAGTGGCACCAAATTTCTTTGCAAAGTCAAGCTTGTCGTCATCCAAGTCGACAGCAATGATTGGGTCCGCTCCGAGGTGCGCGGCAGCAGCTACTGCTGATAGCCCCACACCCCCGACTCCGATTATCGCGACGCTGTCGCCACTTTGCACTTTTGCGGTGTGTAGCACCGCGCCGGCGCCCGTAATCACAGCACATCCGATGATGCTGCCAGCTTCGCGATCAATGTCGGCTGGAACCTTCACCACATACATCTCATCAGCGATGGTGTGCGTCGCCCAGGTAAAAACGTTGCTACTTGTCGCGGTCCGGCCATCGTGGAGATCGACACTGGCGACACCTCCTTGGCGGCGGGCCTGGGTCTGATCTTTCGGCACCCAAGTCACCATGACGGTGTCTCCGGGTTGCAGGCCTGCGACCAACGTTCCAACAGCAACAACCTCGCCTGTCGATTCGTGACCCAATACAACGGGCCCCCGTCGAGGATTGTGAATGACGTGAAGTTGGCTGTGGCATATTCCCGAAGCGAACTGGCGCACCACTACTTGGTGCGGTGCAGGATCAGGAAAGGTTACGTCGACTACTTCTAGTGGTTGATTCTGTTCTTGAGGGACAACCACCACTCGAGCGTCGGTCGGCATGAAGCTTCTCCTTCTTCCGTGAGTCCTCTAAAAACTACTTCCGTTGGTTTGTCCTGACGAATAGTTGCACTATGTCGGAAGTCGCAAAGGTCGACCATCAATGTCGGGACGACTATCAGTTGACAACCATAATTGCACCGGTTCAGCGTCGGGCCAGAGTTGTGCACGAACCATAGGTCGCGCATCTAGAGTTCCGCCCGTCTCGGCGTCGACCTGTCCCGAAAAGACGATCTGGTTACCGTTCGAACATCTCAGCACTGCCAAAGCTTCGGAAAGGTCGCCCAAATGTATGCCGACGCGCATCTTTCGACCCGGGTCGTTGATGTCACGTTGAGTTCTCCACTGGGCGACCACGGCAGCTTCTACCGCATTTGCCGGATCGTCAAAGCAAGCGACGAGCGACGTTTCGTGGTCAACAATTAATGCGCCCTTGGCTTCGAAAATCTCTGTCACTAGCTCAGTTGGTTCGCCACTTTGAGGAATACCCACGATTTCGTAGTCGACACATACATATGTGAGATTTCGCGTCACTTGGTCCATAAGGCATCTATGGGTTTCGAGACCCCACCTATTTTGCTGGCGCGACGTTGGAGAGAAACGTGAGCACGGCCGTTACAAAGATGTCGTTACGGTCACCCGCCACCATATGAGCGGCATCTCCAACATTCGCATACTCAGAGTGGGGCACGAGTTCTATGTATGCGTTGGCGCCCTCTTCTGAAAGCACGTCACTGAGTCCTCCCCGAACCAACAGGGACGGGCATCGAACATTTCTCGCAGCCTCTTCCTGACGAGGTATTCGATCTGCTATCGATCTTTTTCGTTGCATAAATTCTGGGTCCCAATGCCACCGGTAGCGACCATCAGGCCAGAGGCGAACATTTTTTGCGAGGCCATCTAGTGTGCGTGGTCGTTTCCGGTGCGGTTGATAGTTAGCGATCGCTTCAGCTACTTCGTCAAGAGATGAAAACCCGTCCGGTGCTTGACCCATAAAGTCTCTGATCTTTCGGACTCCGGATATTTCAATGCGAGGTGCAGTGTCAACCAACACCAACGCGGTCGCATCAACCCGTCCTTCACCTACAGCAGTCAAAGACGTACCGCCTCCCATTGAGGCCCCGACGAGAATGGGTTTTTGTCCGAAATGCTCGGTGACCGCAACGAGGTCGTCAACAAGCACATCATTTGAATAGTCACCGTTAGGGGCCCATTCGCTGTCGCCGTGACCTCGGGCGTCAAGACTCACTGCTTGGTAGCCCGCGTCGGCCAACATCTGACCAGCGCTTTTCCATGCGTGGCGCGTTTGTCCGCCACCGTGTTGCAGGATCACGAGTGGACCCGAATCCCCGTAAATATCGGCCGCAACGTGGACTCCGTCGGTCGCGGGGATCATCTTGTGCGGCTCTGGTGCGCCCTCCAAGCGGGCGCCCCGCTCACCTTGGACCACCCGCGTCAGCCCCTACCCGCACCATCGGCTTTAGCATCCGCTTGGGCGGCGCGGCGCTGATCCCCAGCAGCTGCGAGAGCAGTCCTGTTGGACTCGTCAACCTTCATGAAATGCCGCCGCCAATCATCATTGGACTCGGCGTCCCACACAAAAGGTGTCTGCGTTGTCGTTCGGGGCTGCCAGGCACCTTCAAGAAGGTCTAAGGCCATGCCGGTGATGGTTGTCTGCATGTCGACGTCTCCGGGTTTGCCGGCCGGATTTCCTAGGGGAAAGTCAGTGAATACAAAGCGGCTTACTCCACATTCTTCAACGATGTCTCTTGCGCTACCGACGACCACGGTGGGGAGACCCGCTTCTTCGAGATGGCGTGCGACCAGACTCACGGTCTGGTGACAAACAGGTCAGAGCGGGACTAGGACTACGGCGTCCAGCTCATCTTGCTGAGCAAATTCGAGTATTTGCGGTGCGTCTCTGCGACTAGTGCGTCTGTGACTGTAATCGGTAGGGACGCCGTAGAACCGATCGGCGAGTGAACCAATTCTGCCTTGCGCAGCAAATTCCCTAAGACGATTGATTGGTAGGTAACTGTCCAAGTCGTCAGTGTGGGTGTTGTCTTTATCCCAGAAGAGATCTTTGTTGTAGAGGCCTCCCAATGCGTCATCGCAAAGCGCTGCATAGGGTTCTTTTGTTCCGGAACCGGCCACAGCCCCTTTGTCGACCTTCCGCTCAAAAAATGATGTAGTGACGAGTCCTATACGACACTCAGCCAACGGCTTTTCAAGCGCCGCAAACGGCACCGCATGATGATAAGCCCATTGATATGCCTGCGGGTAGCCCTGGGCTCCGTAGTAGCCCCGCGATTTGTCGATATAGCTGACATGCGAACGATGGGTGCGACGATCGTCTGCCATCGAACTCCCTCCCCTTACTAAAGCAACGACCCGATGGTAGGCGGAGAACCGGGGGAAGCGCCTAATTAGCGGGCTACGGTCACCAGAAATAACGCAATGGAGGATTCAATGATTAGCGACCTACCACCCAGGCCACACCGTGGATGGACTTTTCGCGAGGTTCCCATCGGAAAGCGTTGGAGCACTTCAAGGCGCACTGTGACAGAAACGGATCTCGTGGTTTACGCCACACAGTTCGGTTTCGTCGAAGGTTTGTTTCTTGACGCAACCGGTGCAGAGCGCGCCGGGTACTCGGGGCGTCTTGTCCCTGGAAGTTTGGTGATGTCGATAGCGGAAGGCTTAATCATCAGCGGAGGAGCTATTGCCGGCACGGGCATGGCTTATCTGGGTGCAGATGTCCAAGTTACGGGCCCGACTTTCGTAAATGACACCCTCCAAGTCGTGGCTGAAGTGACTGCAGCAAGGCTCACCTCGAAACAAGACCGAGGAATTGTGACCACTCGTAACGAGGTGTTCAATCAGGATGGGGAAATAGTAATGGTGTACACCCCGACTCGGATGGTCCGAACAGAACACGTTGACGACTAGGCCGAACGGACGACAGATATCCGTTTAATCTCACATTTCAGTTATCTTCGCTTTCACGCGGATTGTTCGACTTCCGTCATCGAGCAAGATGAGAGATCGCCGACGGCGCTACCCTCCAAACGTGGAATCAAATAGCGACGCTGCTCTACCCGACGGTGATCTTGACGCGGTTAAACGCGCTCAAACTTGGGCAAAAGACTTTGTCGCACCCAGGGCTGAGACGTGGGAAACAGAACGTCGATTCGCAAGAGAAGCATTCGACAGTGCGGGCCAGAATCGACTTACCGGACTACTGGTGCCATCTAATGATGGCGGGGAAGACATCAGCGTGATTGGACTGGCGCGCGTGTTAGAAGAAATAGCCGCCGCCGACTTCTCTATTGCTTTCTCATTGGTTTGCCACAACAACTTGGCTGGTGCGGTAGGGCGTAGGCCCAACGGGCCACTCCGCGACAGCGTCCTACCGGGGCTAGTGGAAGGCAGTTTGGTTGGCGCATTCTTGTTGACCGAGCCTGAAGTCGGGTCTGACGCGGCGGCAATAGCTGTAGCTGCAACTAACGATGGAGATGAATGGCTGCTCAATGGTGAGAAGGCATGGGTCACCAATGGCACGGACGCTGACGTGCTGTCCGTTTACGCCCAAACAGATTCTTCCCTCGGCCACCGGGGCATCGCTACCTTCCTCATTGACGCCAACACTCCCGGAGTGACTAAGACCCCAGGTTATGAATTGCTAGGTGGTCACGGGTTGGGCGCTAACAGCATTCGTTTCGATAACTGCCGGGTGTCAGCAGAATCAATATTTCAGCCAGTTGGACAGGGCTTTCGTGCTGCAATGGAGGGAATCGATTTGGCACGGGTATTAGTCGGAGCGATGTGCTGTGGGATGCTTCGAACCGCACTGACGACGGCCTCAAATTATGTTCGTAACCGCCTTGCCTTCGGTAGCCGGCTCGCTGATTTACAGGGTGTCCGCTTCAAGCTTGCAGACGTCGCTACCGATCTTGAAGCATCACGCCTTCTCACCTACCGCGCCGCCCTTACTGTGCAAGAAGGTCGTAACGCAGCAGTCGAAGCGGCACACGCAAAAAAATTCTCGACCCGTGTGACTGAGACCGGAATTGCTTCATGCATGCAGGTGATGGGAGCAAACGGAGCGAAGAGGCACCATCCGCTCCCCCGTCATCTCAACGCGGCTCGACTAACCCATTATGTAGACGGCGCCACTGAGATCCAAGACGTCGTAATCAGTCGCTCCTTACTTGACTGAAACCGTCAGGAGTTGTTATGAGATCTGAGCGTGAAGGTAAATCTGTCAGTATCGACGAGGCGGTTAGTGCAATTCCGGATCACGGCCGGGTATTTGTCGCCCAGGGTTCGGGGTGCCCATACGGGTTGTTGGTTGGAATAGATGACCGACGTGACACTTTCGAGAGTCTGGAGTTTGTTTCCGCGTTCTTGTTGCAACGGCCTGCACCCATAGAGCATCTTGGACAACCATTTCGATGGCTAACGCTGCAACCCACAGGCGCAATTCGCGATGCTCTTGATCACCCCGAATTCGGGATCGTTCCAGGCCGGTACTCCGATCTCGATGGGATCTGCGCACCTGGCGGCCCACTGGCAGCGGATGTCATGGTTTGTCAGGTCAGTCCCCCAAACCAGAACGGCGACTGCAGTTTGGGTACCGGCGTGGGGGGTCATGTCTCACTGCTCGCAGAGGCACCATTGGTGATCGGCCAGATCAACTCCCAAATGCCTTATGTCCACGGTGACGGAGAGTGTCGCGTTGAGAACTTCGATTTTCTCGTGGAAATTGATGAGCCTTTGTCCGAACTTCAACCCGCAACTATTGACCCCATCTCTGAGGCCATCGCCAAACATGTGAGCCCTTTCATACCGGACGGTTCAACTCTTCAGTTTGGTATCGGCGCAGTACCCGATGCGGTTCTATCCAGCTTGCGAACCCGCAAACACCTGGGATTGCATGGGGGAATGATTAACGATGCATGCATTGAACTGGTTGAGTGCGGTGCTATCGACAACCTTCACAAGGGATGTGATGAAGGCGTTTCCGTAGCAGCAGAGATCATGGGAACTAGACGACTCTACGATTGGGTAGATCACAACGCGACAGTTCGTTTAGCGCGCGGGGCTCACACCCACGGGATCGCGGGAATGGCCTCGATTCGGAATTTTGTCGCATTGCAATCCACGGTTGAAATGGCTTTAGATGGCGCCGTCAATAGCGAGTTTGCCGCCGGTCGTTTTATTTCAGGTCCCGGGGGTGCGCCTGATTTCGCTTTTGGTGCTTCTATCGCTACCGGTGGCAGATCGATAATGGCCATGCCGTCCACTGCCGCGAACGGAGCTATTTCAAGAATCGTTTATCGCTTGGCAGACGGCGCGCCTACGACCTTGCCTAGCTACCTTGCCGATGTTGTGGTGACCGAATACGGAGCGGTCGAGTTGAGGGGGAAAACTCTTGCGGAACGAGCGGAGCTTCTCTCCAGCATCGCTCACCCCGATCACCAGAACTCCCTCGGTCAATAGACGATCGCTAGGAAACTTACGCTCGCTTCACCGTTTACAACCTTCGAACAGTTGCTGTCTGGCCGCTAGTACCGAAGGCCATGCCGCTCATTCGATGCAAGTTTCGCGAGTTGTGGAGACGACCTAGTAAACGAGGTCCACTTGCTAACAGCCCTCCGTCCACGACGTGTTCTTGGCCGGTCACAAATTTCGAGTCGTCTCCTGCAAGGAATAATGCCATCCCCGCAATATCGGAACCTTCTCCGCGCTTACCTAAGGGCTGAATATCGGCAATGACTTCCTCGGCCTGTTCTTCATTACCGCTGTGCATGAGGGGCGTGAAGATAACTCCGGGACATATCGCGTTTACTCGGATGTTGTGCCCTGCTAGCTCCACCGCTGTGGTTTTGGAGAGGTTCACCACCGCTGCCTTCGCTGCTGAGTAGGCCTCAGGACCGGCTCCACCTCCCATGCCCGCTATTGATCCTGTATTAATTATCGATCCGCCCTCGCCTTGGTCGATCATGATTCGAGCCGCGTGTTTGATACCAAGAAATACTGAACGAACAAGAATATGGAAGGTCATGTCCCAATCGTCAACATCAAGTTCAGTTATCGGGCCGAAGGCTCCCCCTATACCCGCGTTGTTGAACACAATGTCGAGGCGTCCGAATGCGTCGACGGCCAGTTCCGTCATAGCTGCGACATCACCTTCTACTGAAACGTCTGTCGTAGTGAAACGGACGCGGTCTCCGTGACCTGCGGCGTTGAAGGTCTCTAACGCATTACGTCCGTTATCTGCATTCAAGTCACCAATGATGACCGAAGCGCCTTCGTCAAGGAATCTTTGGACGGTGGCTAAACCCATGCCACTCGCGCCCCCGGTGACAATCGCGACCTTCGATTCAAGTGTTCCGCTCATCGCTTTCCCTTCCCTCTAGACCTGCATTGTCGCCTACTCGCGAGGGTTTGTGCTCGTTGACCGCACTACGGTCCGTTTATGGACCTTGAACTGACAGATAAGAGAGCCGTAATCACGGGCGGCTCTAGGGGCATTGGTCTGGGTTGCGCTATGGCTTTAGCCCGCGAGGGTTGTCATGTTCAGTTGGCAGCTCGGAACGAGGAAACTCTTCGCCACGCTAAAGCTGCTGTTCTTGAAGCAGCAGGAACCGTTGACGTATTGACACATTCAGTCGATCTTTCAGCAAGCGAAGACCAGAGAGCCTTAGTTGACGCCGCTGGTGAAGTCGATATTTGGATTAACAATGCCGGTGCGATCCCAGCCGGCGACATCTCAACAATTAATGAACGTCGATGGCGAGACGCGTGGGATCTCAAAGTCTTCGGCTATATCAATCTCTGCCGAGAGGTGTACGCCGCTATGGAGGCAAGAGGAACCGGGGTCATCATTAACGTGATTGGCGCCGCAGCAGTTCGGCCTCAGCCTTCCTATATCGCAGGAGCTGTTGGTAACAGCGGACTCGTGGGACTTACAGCGGCGCTAGGGAGTCGCAGCATCCAAAAAGGTGTGCGGGTTCTGGCTATTAACCCTGGCTTGATTGTGACCGATCGCATGGGAGACATTTTGCGGCGGGAGGCTATCGACCAATTAGGTGACGAAGACCGCTGGGAGGAACTCATCCCAGATGACCCAGCGCCCGGCACCGTGGAACAATGTGCCGATGTGATCGCCTTTCTGGCCTCACCCAGAGCTAGCCATATCAGCGGCACCACTCTGACGGTCGACGGAGGTGCCTCTGCCCGCTGAGGCATCTCTCTGACAGAATGATCACGAGATGTAGGAGACGACGATGGCGACGACGATTCAACGTGAGGGACTGCCTCATCGAGAAATGCATGAAGTTCACCGGATTGAGCACGAGGGTGCCGTCGACGCTGATGGTCACATCCTTGAGCCTCCCGACTTGTGGGACGAATATTTGGAAGCAAAATTCAAGGATCGAGCTCTTCGAATTCGCGTCGACGAAAACGGTTTAGAAGAATTGGAGATCGGTGGGCAGCGGAGCACCATGAGTCGAAGAGGCTTTCCTGCGACCTTGGGGGCTATGGGAGCTGCTGATCTAGCAGACATTCAACGCAACCCTGATCGCACGTATCTGCACGAAGCTCCTTTCGGTTCTATGGATCCAAACCAACGCCTTGATGTTCTTGACGCAGAAAATCTTGACGCAGCAATCCTTTACACAACAGTTGGTTTGCTTTGGGAGGCGGAGGTAGAAGATCCGGAATTGAGCCAGGCCTACACGCGCGCGTACAACCGGTGGATAGTAGATTTTTGTCGCGATAGCGGCAATCGACTGATCCCAACCGCACATCTATCTTTGAGCGATCCTGTCGCGGCTGCCGCTGAACTCCGAAGGGCCGTTGATGATGGCGCCAGGGGCTGTTATGTGGCTCCGTTTACTCATGGAGCAGTCCCGCTGGGTCATCCTGATAATGACGTTGTATTTGCAGCAGCACAGGAACTGGGGGTTCCTTTCGCGATACATCCGACGTTTGAACCTCAGTGGACCAAGGGCGCAAGAATGGGCACTTGGGAACACGTCAAACAACTCCGACTTACTGCCTCTGTAACGGCGTCGGATGGTGTGCGCCACCAGTTCACCACCCTGTTCGACTACGGAGTCTTTGACAAGTTCCCGGAACTAAAGGTTTTGGTACTTGAATCTGGAGGTGGTTGGATCGGATATTGGCTTGATCGAATCGATGCTGTCTACGCCCACACCTTCGTGGGATCAAGAGTCCCCCTCGACATGAAACCCAGCGAATACTTCATGCGACAGGTCTGGATCAGTTGCGATCCCGACGAACGGACCATCCCGTCGCTCGCTGAGCGATTCGGTTATGACCGATTTTTATGGGCTTCCGACTTTCCTCATGCTGACCACACGCCCGAATACGTTCATGACCTGAATGATTTGGTAGCGATGTTCCCAGATAAACACCAGCGCGCGTTTATCGGTGATAACGCCCGGAACTTATTCGGAATCTAAAATTAGACGGGTCGACAGGGGACAACCAACACACCCGAGCGTGCTTTGGGAAGAAAGTATGTTGATTTAGGAGGCATGACTTCGCCCAAATCAGCGTAACGGAATACGTCCTCAAGCTCAGCCGGGGGCAGACACACGGTGACTGGCCCAGTGCGTCCGCCAATGCCAGCAGGCCGATACGACAGCCGTTCGTCATCTGCACTGTGGATGTCGAAAAGCTCCGGAAGAAGGGTCGCGTGAAGAAATTCGGCATCGAGTCCGCTGCGGTCCCTACGTCGAGCAGTAAACCATTTATCGCCAAGTCCCAAGCCCAGCACACCTTTCTCAGTTGGTTCTGCCAATTCGCGCGAAGCGACTTCGTGAACATCACACCATTTAGAAAGTCTCTCCACGAGGCGCCGAGGCAAAACCACAAGTTCATCAACATCGCGGTCGAAGCTGCCTAGGTGCAACTCAGCGAGAGGAACGTACGCGACCAGGGCTCGATCAAATCGAGCTTCGTTCGCGGCAGCAATTCGATGATGGCCATCAATGATGTAGAGGGGGGACCCAAACGCACTCAAATCGATGTCTATTTCCCAAAGAGTGATCCGGGTTCCGTCAATTGCTGTGAAATTCCTGATAGGTGCCATGTGCCCGGATTCTTCGAAAGAGCGAAGATCTAAATTCTCGTCGCGCGATGTGACCACCACCGGGCTAGACATCGATCGAACCTGGCGGAAATGAGCCGCCAATGCACGCACCCGACCTGGGTGAACAGCTTCATGAGCGTGCAGCATTTCTTCACCGAGGTTTATCGCGCCAATAATTGAGCGTTGAATAACTCCCTCAGTTTCGATCTTTTGTAAAAATAGACAGGGCTCAGTTGGTTCGGAGTAGGCACCTTCCGAAATCAATCGAGTCAGCGCTGCAGCGCCCTCATTTGCCAGACGCCGATGCTCTGTCGGGTGCCCGTGGCTCGCATCTGCTGAACGGGTGACGTGAAGAAATGAGTGTGGGTGGTCACTCAAATGTTCTTGCCGCTCTTCACCGCTCATGGAGTCGTATGGCGGTGGAACAACTGATGATGCCCAGCTTTCGTCAACTATTGATGCATCAATCGAATGGATCACGTTCGTCACCCCCTAAGGCATTCGACGCTAGTCCAGGTTCCGAATCGTCGAAAACCCCAGATAGGTCCAACTGACTATGACCAGGGACACTGCACCACATACCGAGACCACGTTCCCCGGCCCCACGACAGAAGCAGCCCATCCAAGCCCTAGAGCACCAATGGGCATAAACCCAAACTGGACAAGTAGATACAGGCCCATGACTCGACCCATTAGCTCCTTAGGTGTCGCCGATTGGATAAGCCCCTGGTTCATGGTGATAAAGAAGCCACCAGCAAGCCCCATCAAGAAGAAAAGGGGAAGTAGCGCTTTGAACGAGGAGGCCTGACCCATGCCAATCACTAGGGCAGAACCACACATCATTGCTCGCTGAAATTTTCCACCTTTGCGTTTCATATCTCCTTTTCGCATCACAACAACTGACGAGATTGCAATGCCGATCGCCATGACCCCCAACAAATAAGCCATGTCGCCACTATCACGCAGAAGTTCTTCTTTGACCTTTGCTTGCATAGTGACCATCACAGCGGCGTTGACACTGATTGACGCGACGGCGAGCAGAAGAAAGAGGACACGTAAACGCAGGTCGTTCATGACGTGACGCAACGCCGACGCAGCCTCCTGGATCAGTCGGCGTTTGGGGCCCGCTGTGACCGGCGGCGTTTGTAAACGCCGAAGCGCGAAAAGACCGACGATGAGCATCACCAACTGCAGTCCATACACGCCTTCGAAAGCGAACAAGTCGCCGGCAATCTTCACTAGGGGTGCGGAGAGGATCATGCTGCCAGTCATTGCGAGCGCGTTAAGCGCTACGGCATTCATAAGCATGTGTTTGGGAACCAGCAGCGGGATAAGGGCTTGACGAACGGGATGACCGAATGCCTGAGCTACGCCTGAGAGAACAGAAAGGATGAGCACCCAGGAATAGGTGAGTTGATCCAGACCGAGCAAAACCAAGGTTGCAAGCACGACTAGAAGCAACCCTGATTGGCTGCGGATCAACAATGCACGTCGGTCCACGCGGTCAGCTAGCACGCCGGCTTGCATAACAATGAAGGCGACGGGGATCCCCAACATGAATACCGCCATACCTTGACGGGTTTCATTACCCCCAAGTCCGTCTAATACCAGCCAGCCAATAGCGAAACGTTGGGCGTTGGCCACAAACATGTAAATGAGGTTGTTGATCCACAGACGCCGGTAATCGGGGTACCCGAGCGCGTTCTTCACTTCTTCGGAGGTCAGGTTTTCGGGCCGATCTCCACTTGGGGAATCTGTCACCGAGTCAGTCTGGCTTACTAGCGGAGTTCGTACCCCATTCGCTTCGGTTCCTCGTCAGACACTTTCATCTCAAGTGTTCTGGTCGGGGGTCAGCCAAGCGGCCTAACGGGGATTGTGCCCGGAGGCCACCATCCACAACTATCGCTTCGCCGGTTACGAACGATGCTTCCTCGCTAGCAAGCCAAGCCGCTACATTGGCGATCTCTTCGGGACGTCCTAGTCGTCCCATGGCGTGGGCTCGCAAATTTGCCTGCAGCGCCGCGGGGTCTGCCATCATTCTTTGAACTGGTGGTGTTTCAATCGTTCCCGGACAAATTGCATTGACACGAATGCCGTCTGCTGCATGATCTGTACTCATCGCTCGAGTCAAATTGATCACCGCTGCTTTACTTGCGGCATAGGAAACTGCACCACCGTCTCCATGTAGTCCGGAGATTGAGGCTGTATTGATGATTGAGCCACCCCCGGAGTCAAGCATGACTGGAATGGCGTATTTGCCTCCCAAGTAGACCGATCGAACGTTGACGCCCATTACGAGGTCCCAATCGTCGACGTCGAGTTCTATGACCGTTCCAGGTCTCAGAGTTCCGGCGTTATTGAACATGACATCGAGACGCCCCATCTGTGAGACGGTGGTGTCAACTAACGCCGCGACCGATTTTGGCTTTGAGACATCAACTTCGACTGCAATCGCGTGTCCGCCATTTTCATTGATCCTTGCGGCAACGGCTTCAGCCTTCCTCATGCGCAGATCTGCAACCACGACGGCTGCTCCCTCTCGCGAAAAACGGTCCGAGGTGGCTTCACCTATTCCGGATCCGCCACCGGTGACGATCGCCACTTTGTCGTTTAGAAGCATTGCTCCTCCATTGGAGTTAAGAACGCGCGAATCTAGTGGGACTATGGTCAGTCGTGCCCAGACCTGAGTTCAGGAGTCATATCATGGCAAGTCCGGAATACCATCGAATACGAGACATCATTGCGTCGCGACTGGTCCACAGTGATCGCCCGGTGAATGTCGAGAAGTTCAGAGCGAACCAGGACGCAACGGCCAGGGCTCTGCCGAATCAAGTGGTCGGCAGCACCGTTGATGCCGCCGGAGTTCCAGCGGAGATGCAGACGCCTGCTGGAGCGACGGACGAGAACTTAATCGTTTACTTTCACGGCGGCGGTTATGTCGGGGGTTCGATCGCCAGTCACCGAAATTTGACAGGACATCTCGCATTACATTCCGGTTGTCGAGTGTTGTCAGTCGAGTACCGCCTTGCGCCTGAGCATCCTCATCCTGCCCCAGTTAACGACGCTGTTACGTCCTATAACTGGGCTGTGGACCAGGGGTATGACCCAGGAAAGATCGCTCTCGCGGGCGATTCTGCTGGGGGTGGGCTTACTGCCGCTTGCCTCCTTGCGCTTCGCGATCAACAGATAGAGCTCCCGGCAGCAGCAATGATGATTTCTCCGTGGCTAGATATGAGTTTCACCGGCGAAACCATGGTGACCAACGAAGCACATGATTCCTCGATCTCGGCGATAGGCATGCCAACAATGCGCGACCTGTTCCTTGGGAGTGCCTCCATTGACGACCCACTTGCTTCACCACTCGAAGCAAATCTGGAAGGACTCCCACCTCTTCTCATTCAAGTTGGTGACGAAGAGGTGCTTCTGTCCGACAGTGAACGCTTCACAGAAAAGGCGACCGCTGCGGGCGTGGACGTTGAGTTACGAGTGTGGCCTGAGATGTTTCATGTGTGGCACGCGTGCGTGGGCTTATTCCAAGAGGCCGCAGATGCCATCGACGAGATGGTTGAATTTGTGAGGCCTCGAATCAAGCTTTGAGTTCTACTTGCACTTTAAGATTCACGAACTACCCGGGTGGTTCGGTGCGAACAATGCCTTGCTTCAACAGAGCCTCGTATTGCGAACGACTTAACTCTGCCAGGTCAAGGGCCGCGTACTCGTTGTGCTCACCCATAGTCGCCGCCGCCCGGCGCATAGTGGCGGGTGTCAGTTCCAGCCGAGCGGCAAAGCGCGGCCAGACGTGTGTACCCGCCACCGGGTGCGAAAGAGGAACAAAGAACCCAATACTTTGCAATTGTGGGTCATTCACCACATCGGCCGCATCAAAAACCGCCCCGGCAGGCACTCCCGCTATCTGCAAGGCCGTCATCAGCGACCGATCCTCTTGGCCAACCGTGAATGAAGCCAACCGAGTGTCTAGTTCATCATGACGTTCCCACCTTTGGTCAACGTCGAGTTGCTGGAGGTCACCCCAACCAGCTACTTCGCACAGACCTAACCAGGAAGCATCGTCTACGACGGAGATAGCGATCCACCGATCTTGACCTTTGCAGGGATATACCCCTTGAGGGGCGCGTCCAGGACGGCGGTTACCCCACCTCTTAATGGGGCCATCGAGTTGAAAGGCAACAACATGCTGACCAATCATGTTGATCGCCGTCTCTACCTGCGCTACCTCGATAGTTTGGCCCGTCGTTCCACAACATTGTCGATCGAGGAGCGCAACAATCGACGCAGCGGCAGCGTGCAGGCCCGCGGTGGGGTCAGGCCACGCGATACCGCATTTCCATGGAATGTCGTTCCGGTACCCAGTCAGCGAGGTGTGGCCCGCGTGACCGTCAATCGTTGGACCGTAT
>DCYM01000012.1 GCA_002331465.1 Candidatus Neomicrothrix sp. UBA2110
TGCGCTTCAGGCACTCAGCCGAACGCCAAGCTCGTCAAGTCGGTCAGCTACCTCATCTAATGCAGTATCGAGGATGCAAGCAATGGTGCGAAGGTCATCGCGGCGAATCGTCATAGACGATCCGTTGAACTCTCGTCGTTGGCCTTGAATCATGGTGAGGAAGCGACCCAGTACTGCGGCCTCGGCGCCCGGGACGCGCGCGAGTCGGTCTAGGTTGATGGTGACTTGACGCTCCAATATTGCGCCAGAGTCCTCGGTGATTCCATCACCACGTGGAAGTAGTTGCCCCACAGGGACTTCGTAGAATCGGGCGAGTCGCGAGAGTCGAGGCACGGAAATTGCTCGTTCGCCACGTTCATAGGCTCCAAGTACAGATGCTTTAAATTCGTGGCCGGATTCGGCCTCCACTTCTTGAAGCGACATGCGTTTCTGGCGACGAACGAGCCGGAGTCGTTCACCGACTCGAAGGCTGTAGTTTTCGCTATCAATAAGGTCGCCGCTCAAGCTCATTTCGGCCACGTACGCTCCTGCCCACTACTCGAACATCTGCGACCATAGTTCACGCAGAGTGGTTGTCCAGTAAGTTCGAGCGAAGTAACGCAAGCGCGGAACCCGCGGCCACCGCAGCTGTTTCTGCTCGGAGTACTGATGGGCCTAGCGACACAGTGGATCTATTAGCGGTCTCAGCTGGCTCCCATCCTCCTTCTGGTCCGATGTAGATGATGGGATGTTCAAGGGTGAGTTGATCGCCCCCGCGGTGGGCGAGTGTCGCGTCGAACATCGATAACGCTTCGGCGACGTCGCGCGTGTCTCGGATGACTGGAACTTTGACCTGTCTAGATTGCATCGCGGCTTCCCGTGCGACGCGAATTAGTCGATTTCGTTGTTGCTCAGACTTGCGTGCATCCCACTTCACAACTGATCGAGCTGATGAAAGCAGGTGGATCTCGTCAACCCCAATCTCAGTTAGTTTTTGGACTATCCAGGTAGGCCGGTCACCTTTGGGAACAACGAAACCGACCGTGATCAACGGGGAGGGTGGGGGTACTTCGATGATGTCTCCGGTCAAGGTCGGTATATCGTCGAATGCTGCTTGACGCCACCGACGTGCACCGTCGCTAAGTGTGAGCGGATCTCCTTTGCGTAGTCGAAGCACTCGCCCTAAATGGTGGTGGTCTTCGTTTGAAAACTCTGGAGCCCGAAGATCTTCCACAAAGACATGAGGCCCCGTCGTTCCATCTGGAAGCGCGCCCATCAGCGGTCTACCGAAACGCCGAACGAATTTTACCAAGGACGGTCCGGTCCCCTGGGTCTGCCACTTCCTCGCCTCGTTGTTCTGCCACTTGACGGAGTTGTTCTTCATCGTCTTTGGACAATTGGGAAGGAATTTCGACTTCGACGGTGGCCAGCAGGTCGCCACGTCCCCTGCCTCGCCCCTCTAGGCGTGGTACCCCGTGATCGCGAAGCCTAAATATTTCACCCGGTTGTGTTCCAGGTGGAATCGCCAGTTCAACAACTCCGTCGAGGGTTTCGAAGTCGATTCGAGCGCCTAATGCAGCTTGCAACATGGTGATGTGTAGTCGCGCGTGCAGGGTGTCGCCATCCCTTACAAATGTGTCGGATTCACCTACTCGGAGGTGAACGTACAGGTCGCCTGGCGGTCCGCCGCGTGGACCCGCTGCTCCTCGACCGGTAAGACGGAGAGTGGATCCACTGTCAATACCTGCCGGGACTCTCACTTCATACGACATGGTGTCGCGGCGTCGGCCTTCTCCCCGACACACCGAGCACGGAGAAGGTATTTCTTCTCCTAATCCTCCACACGTCCCGCAGGGTGCGGTGGTCACCATTTGCCCGAGGAGGCTCTGTCGCACTTGACGCACCTGGCCAACTCCGCCACATGCGTTGCAACTCCGAGCGGACGTGCCTTCGGCGGCTCCCGAACCCGCGCAACTCTCACAAGCTAAGGCCGTTTGTATTTCGACTTTTTTGTCAACACCGAACACTGCTTCATCGAACTTGAGATCAAGCACTATCTCCTGATCTTCACCTGGAGGAGGCCCGGCGCGTCCTCGGTTTCTGCCTCCTCCAAATGGGTTTCCCCCAAAAAAGTTTTCGAAGATGTCATTCAGGTCGAAATTAAATGGGTCGCCTCCCATCCCCCCGCTCCGGAGACCATCATGACCAAACTGGTCATATCGGCTTCGAGCTTCTTCGTCAGACAAGACTGCGTACGCCTCACTGATTTCTTTGAATTTCGCTTCTGCTTCGTCGTCGTTGGGGTTCGCGTCGGGGTGATATTCGCGTGCAAGTTTGCGGTACGCGCGTTTGAGCTCGTCGGGCGATGCGCCGCGATCGACTCTTAACAACTCGTAGTAGTCAGTTGCCATGACCTGTTTCAGTCCTCGTGCGGTTCACCCAAAGACTCACCGAGCCGACTGCTGACTACGTGTACCGCGGCCAGTGCCTTCGGATAATCCATGCGGGTTGGTCCCAGAAGTCCGATACTACCGACCTGTTCGCCGTCGACCTTGTAGGGCGCAACCACCACCGCACATTGAGAAAGTGGTGCGACCCCAGTTTCTGTGCCGATAGCGACGCTCAACCCGCGTTCAACTAGGTCACCCAAGAGACCGACCACGAGTAGTTGTTCTTCGAGTACAGCCAGGACTGACCTAATGGTGGAGACCGCATCGAATTGTCCCGCCATGTTGGCGGTACCACCAACATAAAGTTCACCGGTCTGATGTGATTGAGGTGTCAAGGCAGCGACGCTTGTGGCAATGAGGTCATCAATTTCTCGTTGGCCTGTGGGATTCACTACCGGAACGCTGCCAAGGGACGTGCCTACAAACGCGCTGTTAAGCGCGACCGAGGCTGCAGCGATGTGGGAAGTATCNNGCCGTCGACCTTGTAGGGCGCAACGACCACTGCGCATTGAGAAAGTGGCGCGACCCCGGTTTCCGTACCGATAGCGACGCTCAACCCGCGCTCAACCAGGTCACCTAAGAGGCTGACTATGAGTAGTTGTTCTTCGAGCACAGCCAGAACTGACCTGATGGTGGAGACTGCGTCGAATTGTCCAGCCATGTTGGCGGTACCACCAACA
>DCYM01000086.1:0-13230 GCA_002331465.1 Candidatus Neomicrothrix sp. UBA2110
GTCAAGCATATGTACCGGTCTCTTTGACCGCGCGCAAGCACAAATCAGTCGTCTTTTAAGTTCAGGAGGTCAAAAAGTTTCTCAACCTCACCACCCTGCGTGGCGCATATTTATTCGTCAGGATTTGGTGCCACTTGGTCTTCCGAGCGAGATAGCGTTCAGGAACGAGGTGGAACACGTGGATCAAATCGTAGTCGTAGGCGCTTCTCTTGCAGGGATACGAGCCTGCCAAAATCTGCGCCGAGAGGGTTTCGAAGGCACGCTGACCCTTATAGGTGCCGAGAAACATCGCCCCTACGACAGGCCGCCTCTCTCCAAAACGATGTTATCTACCGACCAAGATCCTGAAGAGTTACTACTCGTGTCTGAGGACGCGTTATCTGATCTCGACCTGAACCTCATGTTGGGCGAATCGGCAACCAGTCTCGACGTCCGCCGACAAGTGGTCACCGTGGGTGATGACCAGATTCGCTACGAGGGTCTCATAATTGCCACTGGCGCGGCACCAAGAAAACTTCCAAAAACTGACACTATTGAGGGAGTTCACGTCCTTCGCACCGTCGATGACGCATTAGCGATTCGCAAGCGATTGGTACCTGGAGCGTCTGTTGTAATAGTGGGTGCCGGTTTCGTCGGCTCCGAAGTTGCGGCTGCCGCCAGCAACCGCGGCTGTGACGTAACAGTCGTCGAAGCCGCAGCGGCGCCGCTCATCCGAGGCCTGGGGGTTGAGATGGGAGAAGCTTGCGGCGACCTACACCAAGTGCACGCAGTCAATTTACGACTGGGGGTCGGCGTTGCTTCCATTATTGGTCGCGGCGAAGTAGAGGGCGTCGAATTGACCGACGGGACTCAGCTTTTAGCGGATCTTGTGGTCATCGGAATTGGGGCTGTTCCCAACACGGACTGGCTGGCAAGCTCCGGGCTCAAGATTGATGATGGAGTTGTGTGTGACGGAACGATGAATACGGGGGTTCCAGGTGTCTATGCCGTTGGCGACGTCGCCAAGGCTCCCAACGCTTGGCTGGGACCGTCACCTGTTCGAGTAGAACACTGGACAGCGGCCACGGAACAAGCGATGTTGGTCGCCGGGAACTTATTACACCCCGAACACAGCCGCGTCTACGACTCTGTGCCCTTCGTATGGTCCGACCAATACAACGACCGAATTCAAGTTGCGGGTGATACTGATAGTTCTGAGCATGTAGAAGTCTTGGTTGGCTCGGTCGAAGAACAAGCTTTTGTTACCGGCTACCGCCGCGATGGCGCGCTAGCAGGTGTAATGGCGATGAACAGCATCAGACCATTCGTTCAATACCGGCGACTTCTGATGGGTCACGGCAGTTGGGACGATGCCCTCGCGTTGGCAGCCGAACTCTCTTAATACGGCAATCTCTTATAGCGATGAAAACGCTTTTGAGAATTCCGTCAACCCTGGGAAGATGCTCTAGACAGAGCTAGCTAGAGACAACGATGACAACCGGGCGGGGTGCATTTGCCCACCACCTGCGCTCTACTGTGAACGTGGGGGGTGTCTCTGGTGAACGCCGGCAATCGCAAAATAAACACCGTCGCTGTCTTCTGCGCTTCGTCTTTTAGTAATGATCCAGCCTTTATTGAGTTAGCCACCGGCCTTGGCAAACACCTTGCTCTGGAACACGTGACGGTCGTTTTCGGCGGCAGTGACGCCGGCCTAATGGGGGCCGTCGCCGACGGGGCAATTTCAAAAGGCGGTCACGTAGTTGGCATCTACCCCGAAGACACCTTCTCTCATGATGTACGCCATCGCGGAGACATCGATTTACGGCTGGTGTCATCAATGCATGAACGAAAAGCGATGATGTACCAGTTGAGCGATGGTGTTATAGCGCTTCCAGGTGGCTATGGAACTCTCGACGAACTCGCTGAAGTCCTGGCTTGGACGCAACTCGGTCTTCACTATCTCCCCGTTGTCTTGTTGGATACCGGCAAGTTCTGGGGAAAATTTGTTGAGTTCCTCGACGACGCCACCTCCGTCGGAGTGCTGAACCAGAGCAGCCGCCACCTGTTGGGCAGAGCATTTGACCCCGAGGGAGCACTACAACTTCTGAGGGCACTCCCGTTGGGTTTGGCCGACGACTAGCGAAACAGTTCGCTCTACAGGCATGCGCCGTCAAGAAAGTGTCATGACGGCCAGACACTGGGAGGTGTCTGGCCGCACTCACGTCGGGCTGAGAGGATTTGAACCTCCGACCCCTGGTCCCCCAGACCAGTGCGCTAACCAAACTGCGCCACAGCCCGCAGCGAAGCCACGATATCTGGGATGGCGCTCCGATCCGCACGTCGAACCGAGTCAGATAATTTGTTGTACTACCCAGATAATTCCTTGCAGGGCTCGCCACCCTAGGTACAGGACAGCACCAGCGGCCACCGCCCAAAAATGCCAAGGGACAGAGCCACCGCGCGATGGCTTAGCAAGCCACTGGCCACACACGGGGCAACCACCATCTTCTCCGAGAAGGCCGACATCAAAGTCGCGATCGCATTGCCCACACCAGGTCACGATCCGAACACCACGTGCTTTTTTCTGTACGAGACAGAACCCTGCATCGAGACTGCCTTAGCCACGCCGCCGAAGCCGCACCTTTATCGGCGTTGCACCAAGATCGAATTCCTCGCGCAAACGGCGTTCGAGGTAACGAACATAACTTGCAGGTAATTCCTTATTAGTAAACAACGTGAAAGTGGGCGGGTGAGTTGCGCCTTGGGTTGCATAAAGAACTCGACCGCCGTGGGGCGCGGCTTGAGCTGACTGGGCCAACTGAATCACTTCGTTTACCCGACGAGTTGGCACTCTTGTTTCATACGCATCTATAGCTGCCTCTAACGCCGGAGCAAGGCGCTGTATACCCCGTCCGGTTAGGGCACTTATACGCAAGACCGGCGATTCCCCGAGGAAGTGAAGTCGTTGACCTAGCTGATACATCAGTTCATCTTT
Organism: Candidatus Neomicrothrix sp. UBA2110; assembly: GCA_002331465.1. Classification (GTDB taxonomy): domain Bacteria; phylum Actinomycetota; class Acidimicrobiia; order Acidimicrobiales; family Poriferisodalaceae; genus UBA2110. The sequence goes on from DCYM01000086.1 coordinate 2,975, forward strand.
TTCTTCTTGGTTAACGAGTTCCCATTTGTTCATCAATATGACAATCGGACATCCGGCGGCGTCCACCCGTTCTGCAAGGCGTTGATCTTGTGACGTCACACCCTCTGATGCGTCAATTACGAGAAGTGCGACGTCAGCCTTGTCGATTGCCCGCAACGCTCGGAGGCTGGAGTAGTACTCGGTGTCGTCATCGACTCGAGCTTTTCTCCTCATGCCAGCTGTATCGATGAAGCGCAGGAGACCTAACTCAGTCTCCACCACAGTGTCGATAGCGTCGCGTGTGGTCCCAGGCATATCGTGGACAACTGAACGGTCGTCTCCAATTAGCCGATTGAATAGCGTTGATTTCCCGACATTTGGCCGACCCACGATGGCGACTCCGCGGACCCCTTCATCGGATTCCAGTTCGTTATCTTGTGGAGGACTTGTCTCTGCTGACTGCTCAGAGGTCGGGAGCATTTCAACAATCCGGTCAAGTAAATCACCAGTGTTGCGACTGTGCAGAGCGGAAACTCCGAGAGGTTCGCCAAGACCTAGAGACATGAACTCCCAGATATCTTGATCTCGGAGCGAGGTATCGATTTTGTTTACGGCGAGAATTATTTGAGCACTCGAACGTCGAAGGATTGATGCGACACGACTGTCTTCCTCGGTGATCCCTGTGGTGCCGTCAACCACCATGATGATCAGGTCCGAGTTATTGATCGCCTTTTCGCTCTGAGCGGAAACTTTGCCATCTAGGTCGGACCCCGTAGGCATCCAGCCGCCAGTGTCAACGAGCAAGAAAACGTGTCCTGACCATTCTGCTTCCAGGGCTTTGCGGTCCCTAGTTACACCTGGTCTTTCTTCGACGATCGCTTCGCGTCTGCCGAGGATTCGATTGAATAACGTCGACTTCCCGACGTTGGGTCGACCGATCACAGAAACTACGGGCAATGGCTCCGGCGCGGTCATATTGCACCTTTTGGGGTCAAACCTTCAGAACGAGTCCCACGTTTGAGGGCGGCGCGCAGGGCAACCCCGTCAGTCGGAACTACTTCGACCTCGCGTGGTAAGTCATCTATGCCCAGTCCGTCTAAGAATTTCCCGTTGTTGAGGCACACGTCCGGCAACAGGTACCGATGACCTTCGGGTTCAGACGAGAGAGTTCGGTGTAAATCTTCGCCGACCATGAGTCCGCTCACCTTCACATTGCCACCAAAAAAGAGATTCTCGACTTCGATGATGCGAATACCTCCTCGACCAAGAGAATTAATTAACGGCGAGAGGACTTTCGCGCCGTACTCTCCCGTGAGTATGGCGACGGGCGCGTCGTCGCGAACACTTATCCCTACCGGAATCGCCGCTATATCTTTCGAAAAATCGGGGCTCACGAGCTCTCCTGCGCGATTCGATCCGCCACCCAGGCGGGGTGCCCGGTATCCCTCTGCCGGGGCACCATCAACCCATTGGAAAAAACCCGCTCGCGGACCAATACCCGAGGATAGTTGGCCGCTGAATTCCGCTTCGAAAGCTCTCGCCATTCCGATTCCGTCTTCGTGCATCGCAAAATCTTCATATGTATCAGCTTCTGGAAATGTCTTGTCCGCTAGCAGGTAGTACTCATCCGCCGCGTAAACGAGCCTGTGGCCGACCGCCTCAAGGAACCGCTCCTGCCAACCTTCGACCGTCTCAATGACTGCGGCGGCCTCACCCTTGGTATGAGGCCGCATTGATGGTTCGCGGTTGTGGGCGCTGACTCCTAGGGGCACCACGGCCAACGAGCTGAGTTCTGGAAAACGATCAAGTACTCCGAGCAAGCTGTCGTCTAACACTTCTCCATCGTTTACTCCAGGGCACACGACGATCTGTCCGTGTACCTCGATCTTGAAATCGAGCAGCGCCTTTAACCAGCGCAAACTGTATCCACCGCGCGGATTGCGGAGCATTCGAGCTCGCACCGCCGGGTCGGTGGCATGGATCGAGACGTACAGCGGGGAGAGTCGTTCAGTTACAACTCGTTCTAGATCAGCCTCGGTAAACCGTGTCAAGGTCGTGAAGTTTCCGTAAAGAAACGAAAGGCGATAGTCGTCGTCTTTTAGATAAAGGCTTCGGCGCATCCCTTTAGGCAACTGATATATAAAGCAAAACTCGCAGTGGTTGTCACAGGTTCTGACTCGGTCGAATATCGACGAATCCACTTCTGCACCCAATGGCTCTCCGGCAGCCTTAACGACTTTGGTGTCTAGCTCTAGGCCTCCCCGCTGGACAGTCAAAACCGGGTCGGCTTCATCGACTAACAACTGCCAGCGAATAACGTCCGTTGGCACCTCGCCATCGATAGCAACGATTTCATCGCCGGGGCAGAGGCCTGCTGACTCAGCAGCACTTTCAGGCACGACGTTAATGACAACCGGCAAAGACATGGAGTTCAGGATACGGGCGACCTTGTCCGACACCCAGCACGGGCAGGAAAGCTGCCAAGCGGTAGCCTCAGCTTGGTGAGTGTGGATCAAGTGCTATTGGCGTCACCCCGAGGTTTTTGTGCCGGCGTGGAAATGGCGATAAAGGCGCTGGCCTGGATGGTGCGCTCGTTTGATCCGCCGGTCTACTGCTACCACGAAATCGTTCACAACCAACTTGTAGTCGATCGATTCCGAAGCCTCGGGGTGGTGTTTGTTGACGACGTCAGTCAAGTACCCGAAGGACGTCCGTTAATGCTGTCCGCTCACGGATCTGCGCCCGAAGTTGTCAAGGAAGCGCGCGAACGAGGTGGGTACGTAGTCGATGCCGTTTGTCCTCTCGTAACCAAAGTCCATCACGAGGTGCGGGTCCGCTCGAAAAAGGGTTACCGAATTATCTACGTGGGGCACCAGGGCCACGAGGAGGCGGTGGGAACAATGGCAGTTGCTCCCGATGCAATCAGTCTGGTTGAAGATTCTGACCAGGTAGCTAATTTGCCCGAATTTCAGGAGCCACTTGCAATGTTGGCGCAAACCACCCTCAGCCATCGAGATTGGGAAGGGGTGTTGCAAGCGACCAAGGAAAGGTTCCCTGACGTTTGGATGCCAGGACGCAGTGATCTCTGCTTCGCTACGACTAACCGACAGTCCGCTTTAGCTTCGATAGCTCAACGATGTGATGCAGTGATCGTCATTGGTTCCGCCAATTCATCCAACACCATGGCCCTCGCCAAACTCGCAAAAGAATCCGGTTGCGAACAAGTCTTCCGAATTAATTCTGGATCGGAACTGCCCGAGGGACTGCACGGCACAGTTGGAGTGACAGCAGGAGCGTCGGCCCCTGAGGAACTAGTCGAGGCGGTGATTCGACATCTTTCACCGAAATTAGGGGTTGAAGAGGTGAGTATCACGGACGAAGATGAATATTTTCCACCGCCAAGAGAAATCCGGGAGCTTCTTTCGGCCCTCGAGACAGCCGTGCACGCAACTCTTGCGGTTCCATCTGATGCTCGGGTCGTGCCGCTTGACCGAGAGATTGCCGCTAGTGAAGTTCTCGCTTCTCTTGCCGATTAAAGCGCGAACATTTAGAGCTGCTTATAGGTCGGCCTCGGGTTCGCTACCGGGCACATAAATGTTGGGCGTGCCGCAAATAATTTGGGCTCGGTCAAATAAGTCTTGAATTTCTTCTCGTAGGTGCGCAGAAGTTTCGCGTACCTCTTGTCGAGACAACCGGCCTGTGGGGCTGAGAGGGGGCGGCGGGATTGGTTTGCCAATGATGATGTGTACTCGTTTGGGATACAACATTTTAGAACCTCTCGGCATGGCGGTTGCGGTGCCGCCAATTCCGACGGGCACAATCGCTACTTGCGCCTTAGCCGCCAAATAAGCCGCTCCGTCGAATAACGGAAAGATCCGAGGACCGTCTTTGCGCTCTCCCTCAGGGAAAGCCACCACAGGGTCCTCACCGTTCTGCAGGACTGCTAGCGCGGTCATCAAAGCAGCTCGATCAGCGCTTCCTCGGCTGACGGGGAAACATCCAATGGTTGTAAAAAGCCAAGCAAAAAAGGCATTATTCCAAACCGACTCTTTACCCATGAACCGGAGCCGCCTTGGAACACATGATTGCAGTGGCGTGTCGATGTAACTCCGATGGTTCGGCGCCCAGACACACGCTCCCTCCGGGATATTCTCTTGACCTTCAATAGTTATGCGGTTCCAGAACTTGAAGACTCCCCAAATAAGATATTTGAGCGCCCGATACGTTGCTCGGTTGTACCAACGTGCGTTGGGATTAGTCACCGGCAGTTCTTTGTCCATCAATCCTCCACGACGGAACGGAACATACTCGCAAGGTCCGATACCACTTCTTGAATGGTGAGTTCGCTGGTATCAACTACTACCGCACCAGATGCCACTTGAAGCGGGGAATCGACGCGAGTTGAGTCAATTCGATCTCGCCGTTGTAGCTCTTCTTGTACATCTCCCAGTGTTTGAACCAAAGATTCCTCATATCGACGTCGCGCCCGAACTTCAGGTTGGGCGGTCAGGAAGGCCTTGAATATTGCATCCGGGAATACTTCGGTACCAATGTCACGGCCTTCCATCACTCCGCCACCTATTTCAGTCGCCCATTTCCTCTGTCGAGCTACTAGCACGCGGCGTACACCTGGGTTTGCCGCTACGACGCTCACCCACTGATTGATTTCCGGAGTCCTGATTTCATCTGTGGCGTCAACGCCGTCAATAACAGTTAGTTCGCTGATGGAGATCTCCGTTTTCTCGGCAAGGTCGGTCATCGCGTCTTGATTTTCGGGATCAATTCCCGCGCGCAATGCCGCCACTACTACTGCGCGGTACATGGCTCCGGTATCGAAATGTGGAAGATTTAATTCGCTCGCGAGGAGACGAGCGACTGTCGACTTGCCAGACCCTGCCGGGCCGTCGATAGCCGCGACGGCAAACACATTGCTCCTTGGTTTGACCTTTGGGCGGAGCTCCTCAAGACATGAAAAAAAGTTCGGAAACGTCTTCGCCACGCAATCGTGATCGTTGATCACTATTCGGGGGATTCGAAGCGAAAGTAGGGCCATAGACATAGCCATGCGGTGGTCACTGTAAGTATCAATGCTTGCTCCCCTAAGCGCCCACAAATCCGGTCGCACGATGAGCCCATCTTCGCTTTCTACGGCTTCGACACCGCATTTGGTGAGCTCTGCGACCATGCCAGCGATTCGGTCCGTTTCTTTGCGCCGAATGAAACCAATACCTGTAATTTCGATATCGCCTTCAGCGAAAGCTGCTAGAGCAGCAAGCGTCTGCGCAGTGTCTGAGAAATCGCGAAGATCGAACGTGCCTCCGCGAATTCGATCACCTTCGACCTCGATGAAATTCTCACCCCAGACAACTTTGGCTCCAAGTTGTTCCATCACATCAACGAATTGGACATCTCCTTGATAACTCCCTCGATGAAGGCCAACTATCTTTACTCGTCCTTGAGTGATCGAGGCGGCGGCAAAAAAATATGAGGCAGCTGAGGCATCTGGCTCAATTTGAGCTTCGATAGCTCGGTACCGGCCTGGGGGTACGACGTACGTGAATTCGTCTGGTTTTTCAACCGATACACCAAAATCGCGCATGACTTTGACGGTGAGTTCTAGATAGGGTCGGCTGACAGGTAGGCCCGTCAACTTAATTTTTAGTCCGTTTGTGTAAAGCGGTGCAGCCAACATCAGACCGCTAATGAACTGGCTACTAGTTTCCGCGGAGATTTCGACCTCACCCCCTTCTAGGCCCTGAGAAGAAATTTTGACAGGTAGCTGGCCGGGAGCACCTAACTCTTCGAGATCACACCCCAGATCGCGCAATGCCTCAATTTGTTCAGCGAAGGGGCGCGACCGCAATTGCTGCGCTCCATCCAGCGTCACTACGCCGGTGCCTCCCGCCAGCGTCGGCAAAAGAAATCGAGAGGTCGTTCCCGACGATCTCGCGTCGATAACGAGGTCTCGAAAGTTTGGTGCGCCAGCTAACCCGGTGACCTCAATCTCAAGGTTCCTGCGATCCACTTCAACCGTTGCTCCTAACACAACAATTGCTTCCAACATCGCTTCGGTATCATCGGCGAAGAGAACTCCAGATAGCCGGCTCCTGCCTTCAGAGAGAGCAGCGCAGAGCAATGCTCGGTTCATGTGACTCTTTGACCCAGGAAGCGACACATCTCCTACAGCCGGGCCAGCAAACGGAGTCATCAACCGCGAATCGTTCATGCTAGTTCCCTTGTGGTGGGCCGGTAACCCTGCCCTGCCAACACAGCCAGGAACCTCTGCACCTCAGCTTGAGCCACGACAAGGACAAGAACGCCTCGCTCTCCCTCAGCTGAGTGAGCGACCTCTATGTCGGCGACATTGACCTCACAATCAGCAGCCAACATGGTGATATTCGCAATCTGTCCCTTCCGATCCGGGATAGGAATTCGCACCTCCACGAGTTCCTGAGGTCTGACATACCGAGAGGGCAAATTAGTGCGGGCTTTTCTTGCCTGAGAAAGCAAATTCGTTAATCCCGTTCGATCTGACTGGGCAACGATTTCGCGGATATTCCTAATTCGAGCAGAAAACTCATCCAAGACCGAGACGATGGCATCCCTGTTCTCTTCACAAATATCTAGCCATATTTCAGGGTGGCCTGCGGCGACGCGGGTCATATCCCGAAAGCCGCCGGCAGCCAGACGCAGCAAAGGAGCATCGTCTAGCGCGCGATCATCTGCGAGACACATCAAGCTGGCGGCAGTTAGATGCGGTACATGAGAGACGATCGCAACCAACGCGTCGTGGCGTTCAGGAGTCATGGTTACGACGTCGCACCCCATAGAGGCAAGGACCATTTGGAGATCCCGAAGGCCAAAATCATCGCTGCCCAACGTCGGAGTGAGAACCCAGACAGCACCATCAAAGATTTCTTGGTCAGCGCCGTCAACGCCTTCTTGTTCTGAGCCTGCCATCGGGTGTCCCGGTATGAATCGGGGGTCGTCAATGCTTCGGGCAACTGTGGTTTTCACACTGCCAGTGTCTGTCACGATGCCATTCGTTTCGCGAAGGGTTTTGCGAATCTCTGCCTCGAGAGCGCTCGCAGGCACCGCAACGAAGGCCAACTCGGCCTCCGCATCGCTACCAACTACGTCCAGCACTCCTAGTTCTAATGCTCGCTCGGCTCGCTTAGCATCGATATCCCTGCCCGTTATGTGCCATCCCCTCGCTCGGAGGGCGAGCGCGATGGAGCCCCCAATCAGTCCCGTTCCTACGATCTGAGCGCGACGCTCGTTCTTGGTCATTGGGAAGCTAAACCCGTCTGCTGGGAGCCATGTCTCACGATTGGCATGGTACCGAAGGCATTGTCCAAGCTCTGTGCGAGATTATTAATTGGTTGCCGCAGCGTACAAAGAACGCACCTCTTCCATGGTAAGAGTTCGCCAAGCTCCAGCAGCCAAGTCTTTGTCGCTAATTGGCCCGATTCTTACTCGGACCAAGCGAATTACAGGGTGGCCGATGGCAGCGCACATTCGGCGGACCTGACGGTTGCGCCCTTCATGAATGACAAGCTTAAGCAGACTCTCTTGCGGCATCGAAACTTCTGCCGGCGCTGTAGGGCCATCATCGAGTTCTACACCCTCGCGCAGTCGTCGAAGAGCAAGCCGTGTAGGGGAACCCTCCACATGTGCTAGATATTCTTTAGGCACTCCGAAACTGGGATGTGTCAGCCTGTGGGTTAAGTCCCCATCGTTAGTTAGAACGATCAGACCCTCGCTATCAGTGTCCAGTCGCCCAACGGGAAACACTCTGGATTCGGAGGGTACGAGATCAACAACGGTTGGCCTTCCCTCTGGGTCTTTAGCCGTCGATACGACGTTACGGGGCTTGTGTAACAAGTAGTGCCGAAGAGTCGGGTCTCGAAGAATGGGAACGCCATCTAGGTCTATACGATCCTCGGCTCCAACTTTGTCTCCAAGTGTCGCCAGATGACCGTTTATCGTGACCCGCCCTGCTCCAATTAGATCCTCACTCGCGCGCCTGCTCGCTACTCCAGACCGGGCTAGTACCTTCTGGAGTCGTTCCGGCGACTCCTCCACAGTCACGTGGGAGGGCTCAAATCAGGAGCACTTTCGCCGGTGTCTCGGAACTCCGCTGCTTCGCCAGCGCCACGTAGCACTACTTCAAGTGTTTCTGCCACTTCAGCATCGGGGACAAAATCGCTGAGGTTGGGGAGATCTCGAAGGCTGTCTAAACCTATGCGTTCTAAAAACCGGGTTGTCGTGCCGTACATTGCGGCGTTGCCGGGGCCTGGGTCACGACCAACTTCTTCAATGTAGCCACGTTGCTGCAGTGTCCGCGCGACGCTGTCCACGTTGACTCCGCGAATCGACGAAATTTGTGCTCGTGAAACAGGCTGCTTGTATGCCACTATCGCCAACGTTTCCAGGGCGGCAGCAGACAACCGTGTCGCTTGCCCTTCAAGCACGAATCTCTCAACATAGGGGGCTTGAGCGTCCGAGGTTTGATACCGATAACCACCTGCCACGCGATTAATGGTGAATCCTCGCTCTTCTTGCGCGTAGCTATCGGTCAAATATTCACAGAGGGCATCAACGGTTTCAACGCTGACTTCTAGTAGTTGAGCAAGGACAGTGGGAGCTACGGGGTCTGACGCCACCAACAAGATCGCCTCTAGAGCAGCGCGCACATCAGCGGGAACAACATTGGGGTCAAGTTCGCGAAGTTCGCCATCTGAAGGTGATGGGGTCGAAAGGGAACCCTCATTCTCTAGTTGCGCTGCCAATACTTGAAAAACCTCGGCATCATCCTCAGCCGTCATATGAAACACCACCAATGGGCAACAACAACTCGTTTTCGTTACCGGTCCACACGAGGGTTATGTCCCCGAATCGTTCAGGTTGGTCTAGGTCGATATGGCCCTGTTTGAAGAGCTCCAGTACAGCAAGAAATCGAACTACTACCTGAATTCGATCAACCAAGCCCTCAGTTAATTGCCTGAAAGTAGTTTTTCCCAGTCTTGGAAGTTCGTCTATCAACTCGAACACCGCGTCCGTCACCGACGCAGTGATCGGAGCGATATGGCCAAGGTCGACTCGGACAACAGGTTTCGGGGCCGTTGCCCGCAAGAAAGCCTCAGAGATGTCCTGAATTGATAGCCCTTTGAGAAGGTCAGGTGCTAGGGACAAATATTTTTCATCAGGTCCAACGGCTCGCGGGTAGCCAAACGATGCACGGTGAGCCAACTGGCGCATCGCCACCGCAGCTCCCTTGAAGGTCTTGCACTCCAGCAGGCGAGCAAGTAAAAGGTCTCGTTCCTCCCATATGCCCAGTTCATCGTCAAGGTCTCCATCCGCTTCGTCTGGAAGCAGCCGCCGAGTTTTCAACTCGACAAGGGTCGCCGCGATCAACAGGAACTCGGTCGCTAACTCGAGGTTGACACGGGTGGCAGGGGAACTCTCCCCTTCGGTTACCGCAATGATTCGGTCCATCTCCGCTAGATAAGCATCAACGATATGACTCAAGGACACTTCATAAATGTCGACCTCTTGTTGAAGAATAAGACGCAAGAGAAGGTCGAATGGGCCCTCAAAAACGTCGGTTTGTACGTCGTAGGGCATTGCCTAAAGATAGCGGAGTAAATCACATCTATGTAACACGCTTGATGAGTCTTTCGAGGCATTTCTTCGGTGTCTTCGCTTCTTTTTCGGATGGTTTGCGCTGGTACCTGCGGTACCGTCAATCCGTATGACAAGAGTGTTGTCAGGCATTCAACCCACCGGGGACATACATCTGGGAAATTTTTTGGGTGCCCTTCGCCAGTGGGCTATTGATCAGCATGAGCATGACAGCTTCTATTGCGCCGTCGACCTCCACGCCATCACTGTTCAGCAAGATCCTGTGGAGCTTCGTTCAAAGACTCTCGAGACAATGGCAACTTTGGTGGCGGTGGGTCTCGATCCTGAGGTGTGCACTCTCTTCGTTCAAAGCCATGTTCCATTTCACACCGAGCTGTCATGGCTTCTTGAGTGCACTGTTTCTTTTGGGGAGCTCCGTCGAATGACCCAGTTCAAAGACAAATCGGTGAAACAAGGCGACGCTGGTCAAGAACATGTGTCTGCTGGCCTATTCACATATCCAGCTTTGATGGCAGCCGACATCCTGATTTACAATGCGGACCGGGTTCCTGTGGGCGATGATCAGCGTCAGCACTTGGAGTTAACGCGTGACGTGGCTGAGCGGTTCAACTCACGTTACGGCGAAACTTTTG
>DCYM01000086.1:13563-24420 GCA_002331465.1 Candidatus Neomicrothrix sp. UBA2110
GTTACCGGCAGCTGCGATTCCAAAGATCGCCGCGAGAGTTATGGATCTTCAAGAGCCGACGAACAAAATGTCCAAATCCTCGGAGTCGCCCATGGGTACCGTCGGTATTTTCGAAGACACGACCTCCATCGCGAAGAAGTTGAAACGGGCGGTAACTGATTCAGAAAATGAGGTCCGATTCGACTTTGACACGAAACCTGGTGTCTCCAATTTGTTATCGATACTTGGAGCTGCCACTGGGCGCGATCCTGAAACGCTCGCTGACGAGTACCACCAATACGGTCCTTTGAAGAACGACACTGCAGAGGCGATCATTAATGTGCTCGAACCGGTGCAACGTCGCCGAGCAGAGCTTCTCGCTGATCCAGCGGAGTTAGATCGAATTATTGCGCGCGGTGCAGGAAAAGCATCTGAAGTCGCAGCTGTGACCGTTCAGCGAGCTAAGGATGCGATGGGTTTTCTGCCATCATCGTGATCTAACGCTCCGATGAAGTCAGAACTGGCTTTTTCCCTCATTACTGATTTTTCCTCCGCGAAAGACTGATACCTCGGGGATATTTGAGGTCACGTTGCCTGATCGCCATTTTCTGAATCCGAAAACAAAGATCGCTGCTCCCGCTATGGTCACGAGAGTTCCCGCCTCTGTCGCCGCCCCTGCTAAGCCTGAACCGAGAAAAATTACGGCGAACCCGCCTGCCATGGTTCGAACATGTCGATTCGACAGTTTTAGGGGGGGACGTTTTATTCCGTTGCGTTCTTCAACCGTTTCAACGCGTCCGTTCTGCAGACGACCAGTCAGTAACGCTTTCTCTTCGTCCGTTAGGTCGGGTGCGATGCTCGCGAGGGCATAATCTTCCGCAGCGCGAACCGCTGCCTCTATGTCTTGTGGCGGCGGTATTCTTTTTTTCACTCGTTCGGCCGCTTCTGGGTCTCGATTGATTAACCAATCCCGAAAAGGCACCAGAGCCCGATCAATTACCAGTCGTTGCTCTTTGGAAAGTTGGGAGCGAACTTTTTGGCGGGCTTTCGAGGTCGCTTCATCAATTGGCTCCAACTTGAACGTCCCAACTCGATCTCCGTATGCGTGGAGGATCGCCTCCTTTAGAGATGCCGTGATCTCAATCGCTTCCATGTGCTTCTCCTTAAACCGCGACGCTATCTGCTCGTCGCAACACTCTGGCCCGCACGCTGTCGACAGTCCACTCTTCGGGTCGCAGATGGTGTTGGGCGGCCCACCTCACCACGAATTCCTCGCTGCCCGCCTCAGCGAGCAGAGAAGAACCAACCGTCGGGTAGTTAATCAACGCCGCCAGCCGCAGAAACGGTCCTCCCCTAGATCTCCATCTATCAAGTCGTTCTGTGCTCGCCAACGGCCGTGCCAATGCAGCCAGCACCCTTAGGAGGAGCCCAGAACGAACCGCAGTTTTGCCAATATCGTGTAAGAGAGCTGCCACCACAGCCGTTTTGTCTTCGGGCACCTCGTTGTCAACCATTTTCGCAACTGCAATCGAATGCGTCTGGTCTGAAGGACCCATAGTGGACCACAGAGCCATTTCATTTTCAGAAAGATGCTGCGCCACCCAATTTTCGTCCGACGAACTCGGCGTCGTGCGATTAAGCGAACTGAAAAACCTTTTTGTTAGATGAAGGAGGTCTTTATTCGGCACAGCAGTGAAACTACTCGTCCTTCAACCTCACCTCTGCGCGAGGATGCGAACGGACATAAATCGCAAAAAGTTCTTCCTCCCTAAGGGCGGTATATAGCTGGGTGGTGCGAATCGAACTATGCCCCAAGAGTTCTTGCACATAGCGGATGTCGGCCCCACCTACCAGCATGTGTGTCGCGCCCGAGTGGCGCAGCGCATGAGGGGTGAGCTCCTTACCGAGACCGACTCTGTCACCATGACCTCGAATCACCTTCCATGCCCCTTGCCGACTGAGCTGCTGGCCTCGTTTGGGTCCGCCGGTACTCAAAAACACAGCCTTTTCCTGTTTCGTGACTGAAGTCGCCCGCAGACTCAGCACGGCATCGCGTCCAGCACCGCTCAACCAATTTTTCAATGCGTCATGTGCCTTCTCACCCAACGGGACAACACGTTCCTTGCCGCCTTTTCCGAAAACCCACAACTCCTCGTCACCCAACTTGACGTCGTCCATCTTCAGTCCCACTAGCTCTGAAACACGCAAGCAGCATCCATAAAGAACCTCCAAAATGGCCGAATCGCGCAAGGCCGCGGGATCGTCGCCCGCGGGAGAATCAAGCAAAGATTCGATCTGTTCCAAGGTGAGGGATTTCGGGGAGCTCTTTGGCACTGTCGGCACCGCTATTTGAGCACTGGGATCCTCTGGGAGGAATTTCTCTTCGTACACGAGGTAACTGAAAAACTGACGGAGAGCCACGATCGCTCGCGCCCGGCTGGCAATTTGGGGAAGGGTGCCCCGTAAACGCTCCGCGTACGCGGTGATGTGACCTTCCTCCACGGTTTCTAATTGCACCTCATTTGAGTCAAGCCACTCGAGAAAGCTACTTATGTCCCCTCGATACGCGTCCGCCGTCAATTCCTGTGCTTGGTACGGATATCGATCCTCCAGAAATTGTTCCATAAGCCGGAGCATCTCTTTAAGCTTGCTCATCGGGTTAGCCCGTCAGCTTTTCGCGGACAAGTAAAAGACCTGCAACGGTTTTGGCGTCAGTGATTTCTCCGTTCCGGATCATTGCGCCAACTTCAGCCAAGGGAACCTTTTCTACAGTCATCGACTGTTCTTCTGCGCCGTCGGCTTGACGTTTCGTCCAGGTAAGGTCTCGAGCCAAAAAAATTGATATCGCTTCATCAGTGAATCCCACGGCTGTTACCAGTGTGACTAGGTGTTCAACCGTCTCCGCGACACATCCGACTTCCTCTTCCAATTCACGTCGAGCCGTGTCGATCTCTGCTTCTCCGTCTTTGTCTCGAAGACCGGCCGGCAACTCCAACAGCCAGTCATCTAAGGGAGTGCGAAACTGGCGGACAAGTAAAACATGTTCTTCGTCCTCTGTTAGCGGCACAACCGCCACTGCGCCGCGGTGGCGAACAATGTCTCTTTGGAACGTTTCGCCCGAAGAGTCAACCCACGTAGTCGTATAAAGATCAAAGGCGTATCCAGCGTGTAATAGCCGTTCGTTGACCAGAGAGAACTCAGGGTCGGATCGGCCGACCATGCTTCAATCCACCGACTCGGTACGCGACTCCAGGAGTTTTGGATTCCGTCCCTCAGACCTTACAAGAGCTGCTCCTACAAGACCTCGAAATAGAGGAGCGGGGCGATCTGGTCGGCTCTTGAACTCTGGATGTGCCTGTGTGCCTACCCAGAACGGGTGCGCGTCAAGTTCTATGAATTCCACCAGTCTTCCGTCAGGTGACAACCCGCTGCATCTAAGGCCTTGTTCTTCCATCGGAATCCGGTAGTCGTTGTTCACCTCATAACGGTGGCGGTGACGCTCGTAAATCAAGGAATCTCCGTACATCGCCGCCACGCGGCTGTCCTCAATTAGGCGAGCTGGGTACAGACCCAGGCGCATGGTGCCACCCATGTCCGTCACGTCACGCTGCGAATCCATTAAATCGACTACAGGGTGAGACGTAGTGGGGTCAAACTCTCGACTATTGGCACCAACCAGGCCCAGTTCGTTGCGACAGAATTCCGTGACCATGACCTGAAGTCCTAGACAAATGCCCAAGCAAGGGACTTCGTTTTCTCTCGCATATTGAGCGGCAGCAATCTTCCCTTCGATTCCACGTTCTCCGAAGCCACCGGGGATGACCATGCCGTCCAGGTGTGCGAGTCTGCCGCTCGCCAGCAGGCCTTCGACGTCTTCAGCCTGAATCCAATCAATTTCTATCTCAGCGCCATGGTGATAGCCGCCGTGGCGTAATGATTCGACTACCGACAGGTAGGCATCTGGAAGACTCACATACTTGCCAATTACCCCTATCTGCACCTTCGAGGTCGCCTCCTCTATGCGATCCACAAGTGCCGACCACGACCCCAGATCGGGTTCCAAGTTCCCTAGACCCAATATTTCGCAAACGTATCTGTCAAGGCCCTCGTCGTGGAGTATGAGCGGAATTTCGTAAAGATTGGACGCGTCGGGGGCATTGACAACGCCCGAAAGTTCGACGTCGCAGAGACGCGAAATCTTTTCGCGCAACGCTGTGTCAATTGGCTCTTCACTTCGAAGAACCACTGCGTCCGGTTGGATTCCTCTGCTTCGTAGCTCCGTCACAGAGTGTTGAGTTGGCTTAGTTTTTTGTTCACCAGACGGCCCTATAAACGGGACGAGAGTGACGTGCACGTAACAAACATTTCCGCGACCGGCGTCTAATCGCATCTGCCGTATTGCCTCAAGAAAAGGAAGAATTTCGATGTCGCCGGCGGTACCGCCGACTTCAGTAATCACTACGTCTGTATCAGCCGTGGCGAGACGCCGGATGCGACGCTTAATCTCATCGGTTATGTGAGGGATTACCTGAACCGTTTTCCCTAAGTAATCCCCGTGACGTTCAGCCGCGAGAACAGCTTGGTAGATCGAGCCCGTTGTCGCGTTTGAGTCCTTTGTAAGCGGCTCATCGATGAAACGCTCATAATGGCCCAAATCGAGATCAGTTTCGCCTCCGTCATCGGTCACAAAAACTTCACCATGTTCGAAAGGGTTCATAGTTCCTGGGTCGACATTTATGTACGGGTCGAACTTTTGCATCGTCACGCGAAGGCCTCTCGCTTTCAAGAGGCGCCCAAGGGAGGATCCTGTTATGCCCTTGCCAAGTCCACTCGCAACCCCACCAGTTACGAAAATGTGTTTAGTCATGGTTGAGGTCCCGCTCCACTTTCAGAGAATTTAGCGGGTCAGTTCTCCGATGGTGTTGACCTTCAACGACACTTTTTGAGATATTCAAGATTTCCAATCCCACCAACTTGTGTCGTTTCATTTTTTTCGGTGCTGCGCACCCAAGCGATCAAGCCGGTCCAAGGTCGCGTTTTCAGCAATCACCTGACTAAAAGACGTTCGTTCGCTCGCTAAGTTGAGAACGGCGAGAACGCCAAGAGCGATCCACTCGGCGACAGAAGAGCCAACCAAAACGGTCGAGAACCCCAACACCGCGCCAGTCGCGTTGGCTCCGGTATCTCCCTGCATGTGGCGTTCCATCAACTCTGACGGAACCAAACCGACGCTCGCACCCACCACTCCGGAGGCCCAAATCAGATGCACCACCGAATAGGAGTCACCCAGCGCAGCGGTCAAGACTAAAAGCGTTAAGAACCAAAGCAGAGCGACTTTTGACGAGCGTGCAGGTGCTCTGTCAAGAAGGTTCAACAGATTTGCGCCCAAGGCAACAATCGCGGCACTGCGAGCAAGACCGACCAGTCCGTCGCCTACATCGGCGATTATTACCGCCCCAAACGAGACCAAGATGCCACCGACTAATTTCAACATACCTGTAGAGAATGTGCCGTCGGAGATAGCTGTTTCAAGATGCCCTTGAAGACCTCCTCCTGTTTTTTCGGCACGAGTGTCGTCAATCCAACCCAATAACCCGAATGCTAAAACCAGAATTAGGGCGGCTAAGGCATGGGCGCCGTACAACGCTCCGCTAAATCCCCAATAGAGATTCCCAATTACAAGGACCTCGATCAGTACGACGAACACACCTGATACTCCAACTATCACTCTCCCGCGATAATTTTCTTTCTGCCATCGGGGCCGCGACAACAAAGATCCAAGCCGCCCCCATGCAAACAAGGCGCCTACCAGGGCCACCAAAAACGTCCCGATCGTGAGGATCACTTGGTTCTCTTCCTCCATAATCCACTTGCCATTGTCTCCAGAGTGGACCACCAGCCGAGTCGGCCCGCGGACGCTTTCACAACGTCTCTGCATTGACGGGCCCGGTGAGCGACGCCTCTTGGTCCTCTGCCTGAAGGTCGGTGAGAAAACGGGGCTGGAATTTCTTGAATTCGAGCGCCGGCAATATGCGCATCGATAGAGAGCGCTACCTCCAACCCGAATCCGTCGGCCAGATCAAGCGAGCGCATCAGCGGGCCATTCACCCCTCGTTGACCTGAAAGTGGCTCAACAAATCGTCGGCCTGTTGCCTCCTCGATTAACCGAGCTGCTGTTCGCTTCACAATGCCAAAGCCTCGCGATCGTCCAGTTTTCGGGAAGATCCCTATGGTCATGTCTGCCTGATCGTCTGCCAAGGGTTGGAGGAGAATCTTTGCATGCGCAGCTGATGCTCCGAGGTCCGCGTCTATGAGTAAGTAGCTTTCTGGGGCTCCTGAAGCTGCAACACCAGCAGCCACCGCTCCTCCTTTGCCTAGGTTTCGTTCGAGCGTAACAACGCGGGCCCCGGCCTTTCGAGCCATCTCGCCGGTGCCATCGATAGAACAATCGTCAACCACCACCACTTCGCCAATCATGTCAAGTTCGACAAGTGCCGTCACCGTCGCTGCGATCGAATCGACTCGATTTTTGGCGGGCACGATGGCTACGACATGCGTCATTGAGAAAATTGACCTTCGGATGTAGACAAATCACCGTAATGACCAACATCTGGAAGACGGGCCAACCCGAGCAGAAGAGAGAGTCGGCCTTCGAACGAGACAACATCATCAAAGGTCGACAAGCTCTGCGCAAGCAAGGAGTCGTTGCGAACTCTGTTGACTATTTGTCCTCGAGATCTTTCTTCAAGGGCGACTTCCACTAACGCAGCGGTGCCCACGTCTGCGGTTTGTGAAATTTGTTGAAGAAGAGGAATAAAAAATCCCTCGTGGAGATCAAGGTGTTCCGTGTCGTTGATGACCAGGAGACGGTTAGCTGAATTCGAGATGCTCTCCAGATCACGCGTTGATAAATAACGATCAAACCGCAATAGACCCAAATCTCTAAGTTCGCTTATGAGCAGCGGAGTGGTGTCCATGTCCGAGTTGGTAAGCGCGTCTCGGGTCAAAAGTGAGGCCACTATGCCTGAGACCGTCAAGTCAGCGATATTCATTTCACCTTCATCATTGCCGTAGAGCCGATTTAATTCATCAAGCGTTTCTGGGTTTTCAAAGTTCATGGTCGGTTCGATCCACAGCGTTCCTAGATATTCTCCGTCCGAACGGGTCAGGAGATCTCGAATTTTCCAAGCTAGGGCGCTATCGACGCCCGTCGGAGCCAAGAGAATCCAAGACGTCTCTTCTAAATGGGCCCTTGGTATCAGCGTTTCAATGGTGTTGAGCAAAGAATTATGTGCTGCCGTATCTATTTCGAATTGTTCAATAAGCGCGTCTTTTTGGATTTTTACGGCGTCGCGTTCCGCTGTTACCTCCGCTCGATGCCGTTCAGCCTGGGCTGCGGCTTCCAATTGGATTTCTTTCTTGGCTTCTAACACCAGGTCTTTCGCTGCGAGGGCCGTGTCCCTAGCCGCGAGGGCCGCGTCTTTTTGTGTGATGGCTTCTCGGCGGTCGGCCTCAAACTCGTCTACCTGATCTTCTAACTCGTTTACGAGGATGGAGTCAACAAAGGTAGAGCCCAGGGCAAGACCGATTCCGAGGGCCAAGAACACAGCCACGATACTGATGATGTGGTAGCGCAGATTGATCACTTCGAAATCACATTCCTAGGTTCAGCCATAAAGTGCGGAGCAGGAGGCGAACGGGTTCTGTTACGACCGCAATGACCACAAGCGTGAAGAGTGCCGAGAGAATCAGTAGAGCCAGGTCACGTTTACGGACTTGGGTGCGGTACAGACGGCTAACTCCCTTCGCGTCGACGAGAATGGCGGAAACTTTCATCCTGGTAAGAAACGTTGAGGCCATGCCTCTGCGGCCCTTGTCAAAGAAATCTGCCATGGAAGTATGCGATCCAACGAGAACGATGAGTTCTGCCCGTTTTTCAAAAGCCATTCGCATCGCTATGTCTTCGCTCGTGCCCACGCCCTCTACCACCGAATAGTCAAAACCGAGACGTTCCAACCTCGCTGCCCCAGGGGCAACCCCACCCGGATAGGCGTGGACCAACAACTGTGCTCCGCAGTTAAGCGCGTCTCTCGATACAGAGTCGAAGTCGCCAAGTATCAAATCAGGTGTTAGCCCTACTGCGAGCAGCGCGTCGGCACCGCCGTCGACTCCAATGAGGACTGGCCGCATGTCGCGCATATATCCCGACCTTCGAAGCGCAGCTAAGTCCTCTCGGTAATCGATTCCGCGAACAACCACCAGAATTTGTCTTTTAGAAAGTTCGACTGAAAGTTCCGGGAGCTCTAGATCATCTGTAATGAGTTCAGGCTCTGTCGCCAAATATTGGAGCGTGTTAGTGGCGAACTGACCTAGTTCGCCCCGCACCGCATCTCGCGCCGATTCGAGCCTTTGTTCCAACTCTTTTATCGTCGGCCGGCTTCCGCGACAGACGGCCTGGTCGTTCGCGTACACGCGATCATTGACGATCGAGAGCCTGTCTCCTTCTCGAATCCGGTTGAAAGCACCCACCCCAATACCGTCGATTAAGGGCACTCCTGCCTGAAGGAGTACCAGGGCACCGAGAGCCGGGTAGCGGCCGGACATACTTTGAGACGCATTGAGGACAGCTGACACCTTCGCTGCCACCAGACCATCCGCTGCCAACCGGTCAAGATCTTCATGGTTAATAACGGCTATTTCCCCGGGTTGTAGGCGCGGAATTAGATTTTTAGTCCGGCGGTCTACGCGCGCTGAGGCGCCGAGCTTTTTTTCTTCCGCCAAGCCCTCCCTGCGTCGGAGTCTCATACCTGACTCCGGTCGAGTTCAGCCTGTGTAAGGAGCTCCGTGGCGTGTTCTCTGCCACTCTTGGAGTCTGGCTGCCCAGCCAACATGCGTGCGAGTTCGCGGACACGGTGCTCTTCGGTTACTTCTGTAACGGTCGATACAACAGTCCGTCCGTCATCTGTTTTGTCAACCACAAGGTGCTGGTTTGCGAAGGCGGCGACCTGTGGTAGGTGTGTAACAACGAGTACCTGATGGGACGCTCCTAATCGCCCTAGGGCTCTTCCCACCGCGATAGCTGCAGCTCCGCCGACTCCAGCATCGACTTCATCGAAGATCAGAGTCGGCGGTCCGGCAGTTAAGACCAATCGAAGAGAAAGCATGACTCGGGCGAGTTCTCCTCCAGAAACTACTTTCGCTAGACCGTGTCGTCCCGCACCACTATTGGCTTGAAACATGATTTCGACATCGTCTGCAGGGTCGTCCCCTCGAACTTCAACGGACAAACTGGCGTGTTCGAGTGCCAGCTCTGGGAGGTAGTGGTTCACCGCGTTAGCGAAGGCCGGTGCCGCTGAACGCCGAGCATTTGCCACAGCTCCGGCAGCAACCGCAAGCTCGCCTTGCGCTTTTGTTAGAGCTATCTCTAGTTCGGCCGCTACTGCTTCATGATTTTGGAGTCGTTCGAGGCGATCAGACACCTCGCTTCTGTATTCAATGACGTCTTCCAGGCTGTCGCCGTATTTTCTTAATAAGTCCACAAGTAGCTGCCGCCGGGATCGAACCTCGGCGAGGCGTTCGGGCTCCTCGTCGATGCTGTCAACCAATTCGCGCATTTCATCTGTCACATCGAAAAGTTCAGCTTGAAGACCCCTCAAACGCTCGGCGATTTCGTGGTAGGGAGCCCGACCAGCGACAGTCGCGATGGCTTGACCTAAAAGATCTAGGACCCCATCGTCCTCGCTGATCGTGACTCGAGCACGATTTCCGTGTTCTATATGCGCTGCAGCGTCGGCCAGCAGTTCTTCTAGATCTTTAAGAGCGTCAGCTTCGCGTGGATCGTCCAGCTCGGCTTGTTCGAGTTCGTTGACTTGGAACTGCAGGAGGTCAATTTCACGGGCGCGAGTTCTTGCATCGCCTCCCATGCCTTCGATTTCTTGTAAAAGCCGCCGTTCCTCGCCGCGAGCAGCGTGTAGGTCGCCAAGATCGATCTGGCCGTGTCGGTCGAGGGCTGCTCGTTGGACTTTTTGATGCAAGAGGGACTGGTGCTGATGCTGACCGTGTAGATCAACCAAATTTGAACCTAGCTCTGCAAGTTGCGATGCCGGAGCTAAGGCACCGTTGAGATATGCCCGACTGCGACCTTCAGCTGGTATCACGCGTCGCAGCACCACCTCTTCACCTGTCGGCATTTCGAATCGGCCTTCCACGGATGCGTGTTCGGCTCCGTTTCGTACCATCGAAGGGTCAGCTCGTCCGCCCGTGAGTAGTTCGATGGCTTGGACCACCATGGTTTTGCCGGCACCGGTCTCGCCGGTTAGCACGCTAACCCCAGGTCGGAGGACCAACGTCGAAGCCTCAATCACACCGAGATTCTGGACTGAGAGTTCCAGAAGCATCAGCGGTCCTTAAGTCCAAACTTTTGCTTTAAGACTTGTTGGAAGCCACCTGTTCCTGAAGTCACTAGACGAGCGATGGTGTCTGCTCGCGTCGCGATCATTGCATCACCATCTGACAGGGCTGCGACGCTGCGGCCATCGATGGATAGGTTGGCTTCTCGTTCGCCGACAACCGAGATGCGAATCTCAGTGTCAGGCCTCAGCACCAACGAACGGTCGAACAACATATGGGGGGCCACTGGTGTGAGTTGGAGCGACGAATGGGTTGGTGCCACGATCGAACCGCGTGCCGAAAGGTTGTATGCAGTGGAGCCGGTGGGCGTGGAAACGATTAATCCATCGCCTGCGTAGGTTGCAAATGCAGAGCCATCGATGGTGACTTCAAGTCGTACCGTATGGCCTTGAGCCTTCTTCTCTATGACTAGCTCGTTGAGACCTATCCAATGGCCATCGGCGCCGCCGTCTGACCGTTGTATTCGCC
>DCYM01000255.1:0-5398 GCA_002331465.1 Candidatus Neomicrothrix sp. UBA2110
GCCAGGAGTTGCCGGCCCATCGACACGAAGTCGGCGTCGCCGCTACGAAGGATGCGTTCAGCGTCCGAAGGACGGATTCGCCCAACCGCGAGAACGGGTACATCGACCGCTTCTTTCACACCTCTGGCCAGGCTCTCATATTGATTGAGCTGCCAAGGAATTGGTGCATCGGTGAACCCAACCCCGGTCCCTGCTGACGAAGTCGCCGAGACGTGAACTGCGTTCGCGCCCGCATCGACGGCCGCTCGGGCGTGTTGGGCCGCATCCTGGACGGTAATCCCACCCTCAACGCCGTATTCGTGGCCGTCCAGGCGCACGATGATTGCGAACTCCGGTCCACACCTGTGACGAACCGCAGCGATGACATCAGTGAGGAGTCGGGTCCGTCGCTCACCAGAGCCCCCGTAGATATCGTCACGGCGGTTCCAAGCTGGAGACAGGAACGTAGAAAGGAGGTAACCGTGGGCCGCGTGGACTTCAACCCCGTCAAATCCGGCCTGTTGGACTCGAGTGGCAGCGGCGGCGAAGTCTCGGACGATATCCGTGAGTTGTGCTGCTGTCGCTTCAGCGTAGGAGGGCATTTGCCCTCCGGTAAGGGTCGCCATCTGCAGCAACTCTTCCATGGTTGTGTCCGCCATCATTCCCCTGGGATCTGAGGGGGGTGGCGGCAGTGACGGTATAAGTGCCGGTCGACCCTCAGAGACGTCAACACTCGACGTTTTTCCGTGATGGCAAATCTGGACAATGATCTTCGCGCCGTGGGCGTGGACCGCGTCAGCGAGCCGCCGGAGGTCGGGGATTACTTTGTCATGCGAGAGTGCTGGTTGGTGTCGAGCAGTCGCACCATGCGGGTAGGAGACGGCTGAGGTTTCAACGATCAGAAGTCCCACACCTCCCTTAGCGCGCGCCTCATAGTGGGCGATAGTTTCGTCGGTGATCAGACCCTCTTCCGTGCAGTTGTTCTGGTCCATCGCGGGCAGGACTATCCGGTTACGCACCTCAAGCGGACCAAGCCGTCCAGGAGAAAGCAGCTTCGGAAACAACGAGTTCACACCGTTCATCTTGCCGGATCGTCATCCCAATAACTCGACATTGCTGGTATCGCGCTGAACGAAGCGGTATGACTCACGTGGTAGAGCTGGCCCGCATCACGAGCTGGTCCTGGCCCCTGCCAAGCAATCTGATCGTTGCTTAACGGTAGCGGCGACGGTGACCGCGGTAAGGGAAAGGTCTAGTCTCGGACCGTGGAGACCCTCAAAGACAAGACAGCAGTCGTCACCGGAGCTGCCTCGGGGATAGGGCTTGCAATGGTTCGCCGTTTCGCGCGGGCAGGTGCGAAGCTAGTCCTATCTGACATAGACGACTCCAAGCTTGACCGGGCTTTGGAAGAGGTGATCGGGCTTGGAGCGACGGCGGTAGCTGTGACGACCGACGTCGCGGATGAAGCTCAAAATCACTCATTATTTGAAACTGCCATTGATGAGTTTGGGCGCGTCAATGTGGTGTGTCTTAACGCGGGCGTACAGGGATCGATCGGGCGATCATGGTCTCTATCCAAAGATGACTATGAATGGACTCTTGGCATTCTGCTCGGTGGGGTGATTCATGGTGTTCGGGCCTTCGTGCCTCACCTGATCGATCATGGTGACGGCCACGTAGTGATCACCGCCTCGGTCATGGGGCATGTTTCATCGCCATTCAACGCTCCCTACACCATCAGCAAACATGGCGCCGTGACTCTCGCTGAGACCCTCTTTCACGAACTAAAAACAGAGGGGTCCACTGTCGGTGTTACTTGTTTGTGTCCGGGATCCGTGAATACCAACATCGCGAACGCAATGGCCGCACGACCGCCGGGTTCGGTCGGTTCCGCTAAGGACGGCCTAGGTAACCACATCCTCGAAATATCCCAGCGCGCGTTGCTGGGTGGTTTGGATCCTGCGGTAGTAGGCGATCAGGTTCATGACGCAATACTCGGTGGTCATTTCTGGTTGTTTACCGACGAGAATTGGGATGCCCCGATAGCGGCGCGAGCTGCTGAAGTCGCGGGAAGACTTCAACCCCAGTTCCGGGCTCCGCCTCTGGGATAATCAGATTCAAGATCCGCAATTCGAGGATTCACAAGATGGAGCCGAGCCAAAGCAGCACAATGATCAACACCACTTGGATGATCAGGCGGATGATGTGTGCGGTCGTGCTCAAGATGCTTCCGTTGAAGGGCACGTCATTCAAGTACATGTTCAGATTGGCTAACGACATCAACACCACGAGAACAACGAGGCATCGAGCGGAGACGGTTCTAGTGGCTGGGATCATTATCCCGAGCCCCAAGACAATTTCTAAGACTCCGCTGGAGTAGGTCCAAAACGCCGGTGTCCCGAGATAGCTAGGAACGATCTCATTAAAAGCCTTGGGGTTTATGAAGTGCTGTATGCCGATCCAGAAAAAGGCTAGGCCAAGTAGGGCCCCAGTGATGTTTTGGGCAACATTCATAAAGCGATCTCAATGTACCGCCACTCCATGGGATAGGTCACCTTCAAAAAATGGAAAGGACAGCCACAATCAGGAATTCGGTAAGAACTACGACCTCCAAGATGGCGGCAGTGGGCGCAACAACCTTGGTGGCCTTTGCCATATGTCGTTGGTTCGCGTCTCAGCCACCTGGTAGGCCTTTGGTCTCAGTTGCTAACTAAGGAGAGTGGAACGTGACGAAGGCGTACGTAATAGCACTACTGAAAATTAATGATCCCAAAGCGATGGGTCCGTACCTGGAATCTGTGGAGAAAACAGTCACCGACCACGGAGGTAGTTATCTTGTTCGAGGAGGCACACAGCACTACACAGAAGACGACCCAAACCCCGTGGCAGTAGTGCTTGAGTTCCCCGACAGTGACTCAGCGATCGCCTGGAAAAGCTCAGTTGCATACCAGGACATCCTGCCTTTCCGTCTAGATAATTCCGAAGGGCCTCTAGTCATTTGCGATGGTGTTTAGCCGTTTTACTGATGTGTCGTAGACAGGGGGCCGCATAGAGGACGGCCTTTTGTCATCTCATAACGTCAGCGGGTTAGTCGCTATCGGCAGAGTTGGTTTTGCCGATCAAATAGACGGCCAACGCTGCAACGGGCCCCGTTGCAGCCGTAATGAACCAGGCTTTGTGGAAGGAGTCGAGATCTGTGCCTTGGCCGACGACGGTAATAAGTGCGGCGATACCGATTGTTGCGCCAACTTGTCGACCCACCTGGTTGAGCGAACCGCCAACCGCAAATTCAGATGGAGGGACCTCGCTCACGGCAGCTGCACTCACAATGGGGAACGTTGTCGCCACTCCGATCGCGACCAAGATCGACGCCGGTAACCAAAGACCCCAGTAGTTCGGGGTGTCAGTAACAAAAAGGGCGTATAGCAGCACACCTGTTCCCCACGAGAAAGAGCCTGGTACAGCGATACGTCGCACCCCATACCTTGTTCCGAGTTTTCCGATTAACGGGGCCATGCACGCCACGAAGAGCGGAAGCGGGGCGGTAGCGAGGCCGGCTGTGCGGATCGAGTAACCCCACCCTTGGGTGAGCCACAAAACATTGACAAGTAACGATGCTGAAAGCCCCGCCGACTGGACAGCGGTCGCGACGTTGGCCATTGAGAGAGACCGAATCCGGAAGAGGTGTGTGGGTAGAGCGGGCGCTCTATGAAAACGGCCTTTGAATAGTGTGGCTGCCAAAAGGAGCAAAGAAAGGGAAGCTGCGATCAGCACACCTGATGATGACCAACCCCATGGTCCGACCTGGATGATGGAAAACGCCAGTAACGCCATCGAGGCGGCAAGCAACATGGCCCCGACAACGTCGGGGAATGGTGCGTTTGCGTCAGGGGTTGTCCGAGGAAGTGTTTTCCTGCCAGTCAGGTAGCTCAGCAGGCAGAAGGGAGGTAAGACAAGAAATGCCCAGCGCCACCCATACGCGTCGACGATTAGAGCCCCAACTGCGGGACCAGTGGCTACGCCTAGAGCTGTTAACGAACCCCATTTTGCGACGGTGGCCATCCGCGCTGAATCAGGGGTTCCCGCGAGCAAGAGCCCCAGTGATGCAGGGGTGAGGAGAGCCCCGCCGACGCCTTGAGCCACGCGTGCTAGGACAACGACTGGGAAGGTCGGCGCCGCCCCAACTAGAAGTGACGCCAGAGCGAACACCACAAGGCCGATCATGAAAACGCGCCGTCGTCCGAACCGGTCAGCCAGTCGCCCTGCTGGAATCAGCAAGGCTGCGAAGGAAATCGTATAGGCGTTGAGAACCCATGTGAGAGAGCCTCGACTTGTCTCGGTGAATGTGCGCTCAAGATCAGGGAACGCCACATTCATCGTCGACACGTTGGCGGTGACGAGGAAGGCACCCAGTGCCGTGGACAAGAAAATGAGGCGTGTCCGCCTGAGGTCGCTCTTTTCGCTGAAAGAAGTTTCAGCCTTAGCAGAACTGAGCGACGCGACAGTAAATACTTGGGGGAGGGTGCTGCGTTGGAAGCCCGTTCGGGTAGTGGTCACTCCGGGCCGGACTCGATAAAGGCGAGTGCTTGGTTCACCATTCCACCTGGAAGAGCCCGACGCAGATATGCATCCCCGCACGGTAGTGGTCGTGGGCCTGGAGTGTTTTGGAACTGATTGAGAACAGGGCTGCTTGGGTCTAAGTGGAGTGCGGAGATAGCAGTCTCCGACTTTGTGAAACGGAAGTACCGTAGGGCTAGGCGCAAAGATGTGAAGAAAGCAACAAAATTGTGATGGTAGATGAGTAAACGAACCTGGCGCATTATCTTCGTGGTTATTCTCGTCGCCTACGTTTGGGCGGCAGCTCGAGCGATCTTGTGACTCAACCCCTTTTCCGAGGAGTGTCACATCGAGCAGCTTTTATTGCTTCGGTCACGCTTGCCCCAATAGTGGTTGTCTCAGCCCCAGGGGTCTGGCCTCGACTAATTACAGGGCTCTACAGCACAGCCATAACAGCGTTGTTCGGAGTGTCTGCTCTCTACCACCGCGTGAACTGGGGACCGGTAGGGAAGAAGAGGCTGCAGAAATTCGATCACGTGACCATATTCTTCGCAATCGCCGCGACTTATACCCCAGTAGCTGTATTTGCTTTGTCGGCTTGGGCCGCGAAGTTGGTGTTAGCGCTGGTCTGGGGAGGTGCCGTCATAGGTGCATTCATACGCATCCGATTCACTCAGGCCCCAAAATGGGTTGTCGCGGGCCCGTATCTAGTTGTTGGATGGTGTCTCTTAGCTGTGGTCCAAGATGCCTGGCACCAGCTTGGGGTGCTGGGGTTCGTTCTTTTTCTCACTGGCGGATTGCTGTATACCGCCGGGGCTGTTGTGTTCGCCTCTCAAAGACCTGACCCGTGGCCGAGTATGTT
>DCYM01000255.1:5747-6186 GCA_002331465.1 Candidatus Neomicrothrix sp. UBA2110
GGATTCCACGAGATATTTCACTCCCTCACCGTCGCCGCGGCATCACTTCACTACATAGCTTTCGTCTTCGTTGTATTACCGAAAGCTTGATATGTGGGACACAGAAGAGTGGGAAACCAGCTTGCACCCTCAAAAAGTTCGGGGTTGCCCCCAATAGCCCAGAGCGGACCAGACGCCAGTGCAATACCATTCATTGTCTTAGAGGAGAGTCCCGCATGGTTTTAGCTATCACTGAAGGCAAATATCCGATTGATGCGGTCCACTCCCAACTGGGATTTTATGTGACTCATCTAGATATCTCATTAGTTAGAGGTACCTTCGATGTCTTCACCGGTTCGTTAACAGTTGGAAGCACTGTTGCCGACGTGACGGTGTCGATCGAGGCTGAGATGGCGTCGGTCAACACTGGTAACGCGGCACGAGATAAGCACATACTCGG
>DCYM01000087.1:0-7767 GCA_002331465.1 Candidatus Neomicrothrix sp. UBA2110
GGCTGCAGCGATGTGGGAAGTATCGACTTGGGCTCCCGCAACGAGTTCGATCATGGATCGTTCGATAGATCCCGAAGAGGTCACGAGCACTAGCAAAAGTCGCCCCCCACCCAGGTCAACTAGTTGCGCCGATCGGACGGTAGCCGGGTCGTGCGCTGGTCCAACAACTACGGCGGCGTATGCAGTGAGCTGCGACAGGAGACGGCTGGTATCCGCAAGGCGTTGCTCGATTTGGCCTTGTGCGTGCCGAAAAAAAGAACTGATCTGCCTGGTTTCAGTCGCATCGAGGTGACCTGGCCCGAGATGGTCTACAAAGTACCGGTACCCAGCATCGGTCGGTACTCGCCCGGCACTTGTATGTGGCTGCACGAGATAACCGTCGGCCTCAAGGCTTGCCATTTCACTTCGGATCGTTGCTGCGGAGACATTGAGCTTCGATAGATCTGACACTGCACGCGACCCGACCGGTTGGGCAGTGTCTATGAAACTCTCCACGACAGCTCGTAACACTGTCGCCTTGCGTTCGTCCACGTCCGTCGACCTAACGATGGTTTAGTGGCCAAATACTAAGCGCACTCTCGCGCTAGAAGTTGATTATCCATCGGATGGGGGGTCAGTCGTCTAGCCGTAATGCAGAGACGAACGCCTCATTGGGTACTTCCACGCGCCCAATTGCTTTCATTTTTTTCTTGCCTTTTTTCTGTTGTTCTAGCAATTTCCGTTTCCGAGTGATGTCCCCGCCGTAGCACTTAGCAAGCACATCTTTGCGTTTGGCTTTCACGGTTTCTCGGGCGATAATCCTGCCCCCAATTGCTGCTTGGATCGGCACATCGAACATTTGCCGCGGAATCAACTCGTGAAGCTTTTCTGCCATACGACGGCCGTAATCGTAGGCGGCGTCACTGTGGACGATGGTGGAAAAAGCATCAACCGGTTCACCATTCAGTAACACGTCGACTTTGACCAATTTTCCGGCCTGATACCCGGCCGGTTCATAGTCCAGGCTGGCATACCCCTGTGTCCGACTTTTGAGTTGATCAAAGAAGTCGGTAACAACTTCGGCGAGAGGGATCTCGTACTGAAGTTCAACTCTCTCGGGAGATAGATACTCCATTCGAATCATTTTTCCTCGGCGTCCCTGACACAGATCCATCACCGTTCCCGTGTAGTCGGATGGAGTGAGAATGCCTATACGCAACATAGGTTCCTCTATCGTTTCGACTGTTCCCATGTCCGGCAGTTCTGACGGATTATCGATCGTCATTGTCGATCCATCGTCAGTAGTGACTTTGTACGCCACCGATGGAGCTGTCGCAATGAGAGAAAGAGTGAATTCGCGTTCAAGTCGCTCCCGCACGATTTCCATGTGCAGGAGCCCTAAGAAACCGCATCTGAAACCAAACCCAAGGGCGCCCGAGGTTTCTGGTTCAAATGTCACTGATGCGTCGTTGAGTTTCAATTTTTGGAGTGCTTCTCGCAGATTGGGGTATTCGTCGCCGTCGACGGGATATAGCCCGCAGAACACCATCGGTTTTGGATCTGCGTATCCGTCGAGAGACTGCTCTGCCGGGTTCCTTACCGTCGTGACTGTCTCACCAGATTTCGCCTGCGCTACGTCTTTAATGCTGGCGATGAGGTAGCCGACTTCGCCTGGGCCTAGTTCGTCGACCGGCGTAATGGCTGGAGAACGCACTCCGATTTCTTCCGCATCGTGGGTTCCTCCTGTCTGCATAAACCGAAGCTTTTCGTTGGTGCGGATGCGACCGTTGACAACCCGCATTGAGGACACCACTCCCCGGTACTGATCAAAGTGAGAGTCGAAGATAAGGGCCTGAAGCGGTGCGTCAGCATCACCTTTTGGCGGAGGTATTCGTTCGACGATGGCATCGAGTAACTCGGCGACCCCGTCGCCGGTCTTGGCTGAAATGTGCAGCACTGCGTCGGCGGGCAGCCCGAGAACATTTTCGATCTCGCTCGCGTATAGGTCCGGGTCGGCTGCTGGGAGGTCGATTTTGTTTAAAACGGGAACGATTTCTAGGTCATTTTCGATTGCTAGGTAACAATTCGCAAGTGTCTGCGCCTCGATTCCTTGCGCGGCATCAACCAGCAAAACAACACCTTCACAGGCCGCTAAAGATCGACTGACTTCGTAGCCGAAGTCGACATGGCCGGGCGTGTCGATGAGGTGAAGGACGTGCCCTTTCCAATTAACTCGAACGTTCTGGGCCTTAATGGTGATTCCGCGTTCGCGTTCCAGTTCCATCGAATCGAGGTACTGGGCACGCATCGATCGTTCTTCAACAGCGCCGGTGATCTCCAGAATACGGTCCGATAGCGTCGATTTTCCGTGATCTATGTGCGCGATGATCGAGAAATTGCGGATACGGGTGAGGTCCATCTCGAACTGAAAGGTATCAACGTCAACCCCAAATGAGTGACTCTCGAGTCATAAGAAGTACCGCGCGAATGTCGTTGGCGTCTGCGGGATTGAAGGGTGGGGTTGCTAACCTGAGACGGTTGTTATATCTCGTGGCGCGGTAGTTCCTTGCTGCTTTGTCGCTGAAAACAAGACAACACCACCTCAAGCCGAAGCAAGAGAAGCACACGTGGCGAACATTAAGAGCCAAATCAAACGTAACCGCCAAACCGAGACCCGTCGGGTTAGAAACAAAGCGGTTCGCAGTGAACTACGGACTCGAGAAAAGGCTGTTTTAGCTGCGGCTTCAGCCGGAGAGCCCACAGGCGAGCTTCTTCGAGCGGCACAAAAACGCCTCGATATGGCTGCCTCGAAGGGTGTCATTCACAAAAACGAGGCCGCCCGCCGGAAATCTCGACTGAGTAACAAGAGTTCTTCATCCGTTAGCTGATTCAGCGGGTTAGGTGGGCTAAGCGCGCCACCAGAACTTCCATGAGAATGTCACCGTCGAGAGCGGACTTGCCGCGCAGGTCAAGGTCTGTCTCACCTAGGAGCTCAATAGCTCTACGGATTTTCTCCGGCCCGAGTCGGCGCAACTGAGCAACAGCTTTTTTCGCTGGGAAGCTCGAACCTTTGATACCGAGGTGTGCCGCAGCCTCTGTGTCGTTGGATATCCCTGTTCCGTCGAGGCGGAGTATTCGTTCATAATGGGAGTGCAGCGTCGACATCACCTGCAACGGGTGGCGTCCCCCGGCCTTTAACATTCGTTGCAATACTTCAAGGGCTGCTGTCATATCGCCTCGATCGAGCGCGTCGGTGAGATCCCATGGAGGCACGCCCCCTTCGTCACCCAAAAACGGCATCACCTCTGCTTCACCAACCGCCGCGTCAAGCCCGTAAACGCCTTCAAGGGTCAGCATTAACCCTGTCAAGCGAGCTACATCCTCGCCTAAATGTTCTACGACGAGTTGACGAGCTGTCGCGTCGAGTTTCAATGGGGAGGCGTCGAAACGCTCTTCGAACCACGCGTTACGAACCCGCCCAGTTCCAGGGGCGCCCACCTTTACCTGTTCTCCACCAGCCGCCTTCGCCACTTCGAGAAGCTTCTTAGAAACGGCCCCACTCCCCCACTCCACGACCAGGTCGGTCGTCGGCGGCGGGTCACCAAGGAGTTCCACGAGTGGTTTCAGTTCATCGGACTTGAACCTGTTGAAACCACGCACTACCACTATTCGACGATCACTCAGCAAAGGTGGTGTTTGTACGGCATCAACGACCTGGTCGATCGTGTACTCGTCGCCAGTGAGTTCTTCCAAAACAAGAGATCGGTCTTGCTCGCCTATCAACTCATCGATCCGAGCGCGGACTGCATCCCCGAG
Source organism: Candidatus Neomicrothrix sp. UBA2110 (assembly GCA_002331465.1). GTDB lineage: Bacteria > Actinomycetota > Acidimicrobiia > Acidimicrobiales > Poriferisodalaceae > UBA2110. Next base: position 3,796 of record DCYM01000087.1, read on the forward strand.
AAGCGAAGGCTCAGGACCCGAGAACACTTGAACCGAGACCTTGCCCACACCTTTGACGTTAGCTTCCAGTTTCGGCCGCATCTGACTTGAAGTAGCTGTTTTCTAACAGCACCCGAACCTGTCGTGGCTCAGAAAAGCGCTGTCGAAAGCTTCCGACGCCATTCGCTTGTTCGAGGATCATCAGGACTCATTACTTCGAGAAGGTCAACGAATCGTTGCCGAGCAGCATCGTCGACCTTTACTTGAGTAAGAAGTGTTTCAAGTTCAGCATCAACTTCGTCCGATTGGCCTGAGCTATCCGAGGTTCGGGCGGTGGCGGCGATGCGTCGACTCTCAGACGACTCGGGAATTCGTTCCAAGAGACTCAGCCCCTCTTCGACGCGGTCATCTAAAACTAGTAACTCTGCGAGAGCAAGAACAGCTTCAGCGTGATCGGTTTGCAACTCCAAAGCCGACCGAAGGGATGCTTCATCACCCGCGGCGACAAGAAGATCGATTTGGCTTTCTTCTTCGGTAGGCAATAGGCGTCTTATGAAATCTTCCAGCATGGGCTCGCCTTGAGCTCCCATGAACCCATCAACTGCCTGACCGTCTTTGAACGCCACCACCATCGGTATCGATTGAACCTTGAAGGCTTGCGACACGCCCGGATTTTCATCAATGTTGATTTTGACGCCAATGACCTTCCCTCCCTGCGCATCAATAACTTTCTCCAAAAGCGGACCCAAGGTTTTGCAAGGTTCACACCAGGGGGCCCATAGATCGATGACCACTGGAACTTCGTTACTCTTTTCGACGACCTGTTGTTCGAAGTCTTCATCGGTGACGTCGATCATGTCCTGTCCTTTTCATTTCTCGGTATTGAGGTTCGGCAAGGAGACTAGATCCCAGCAAGATGTAGTTTCGAGGTCACACCAATCTGAGGAGCGCCGTGGTTCAGGGTATTGAGGAAACACCGGTAACGGAATGGCTATCTACTCATGTCAAAACTCTTAAGGAACCACTTCAGTTTGAGCTGATCCTCGGCGGTCATTCCAATCTCACATATCGAGTGACCGACCAAGGTGGTCAGAGGTGGGTGCTTCGGCGGCCACCGCTGGATCATGTACTAAGCGGGGCACATGACATGGTTCGCGAACATCGCCTGCTTTCCTCCCTAGCCGACAGCGAGGTGCCGGTACCAGCGGTGGTGGGTCTTTGCACTGACCCCGAAGTCACCGGCGCTGATTTCTACGTCACTAACTTTGTTGACGGCCACATACTCAGAGACCCGCTGTCCGCTGCCGCAGTTCCTTTTACGCAACGCCAGCACCTGGGAGAACAACTCATTAGCGCTTTAGCGGCTATTCATTCAGTGGATCTCGCGTCAACCGGTTTATCGGATCTTGGAAAGCGGGAGGACTATGTGGCGCGACAGTTGCGCACCTGGCTTCGCCAATTCAACGCGATGACTGCCCGAGAGTTACCCATCATTGAACGAGTACACGACGCGCTGGCGGACAATATTCCCGAACAGCGAGAAGCGACGCTCATTCACGGAGACTTCAGACTAGATAATTGTCTCGTTACGTCGAAGGGGGATATTGCTGCAGTACTTGACTGGGAGATCTCTACTTTGGGCGACCCGTTAGCCGATTTAGGAATTCTGCTTGCCTATTGGAGTGAGTCAACCGACGATTTTTTACCACTTGGCGATGCTGCGACTATCGATCGCGGTTTTTTGAGTCGATCCGAGTTGGTAGCGACCTACCAAAAACAAACAGGACGCGATACCAGCGATATGGAGTTCTTTTTTGCCTTCGCGAGTTGGCGCTTAGCGTGCATTTTAGAGGGAGTGCATGCCCGGTATGTCGGGGGCGCCAATCCTGAGATTCCCGACGAGGTCGAAGTTTTCCCTCACAGTGTCATTTATCTCGCAGAACGCGCAGCCACCACGCTTGGCGTCTAGACCCTTCCACGCTGCTACATCACCCTCGGGCCTGCACTAAGTTCGGGTCTATGAAGATCGACGGCGGTATAGGTGTTGACAGCGGGTTTGACGGGATTATGGACAAATCTCGTGAGCAGGAAGAGATCGGTTATGACGGTCTATGGGTTCCAGAAACGAGTCATGACCCCTTCACGATGCTTCCCCTTATGGCCCAGGCAACGGAAAAGGTTGAGCTAGGCACCAGCATCGTGGTTGGTTTTGCCAGAAATCCAATGGACCTTGCATATAGCGCCAACGACATCCAATTAATTTCGAAGGGCCGTTTCACTTTGGGTTTGGGCAGTCAGATCAAGGCTCATATCACTAGGCGTTTCTCAATGGAATGGTCGAAGCCAGCGGCCCGGATGCGAGAAATGATTCTGGCCACCAAAGCAATTTGGAATAGTTGGAACTCTGGAGAGAAGCTCGACTTTCGGGGCGACTTTTACCAACACACGTTGATGACACCATTTTTTCATCCGGGTGAGAATCCCTACGGCGCTCCCAGAATGGCTCTCGCGGGTGTCGGACCACTCATGACAGAAGTGGCCGGTGAAACCTGTGACGTGTTCCTCGCTCATGGCTTCACAACCGAGAAGTACCTACGCGAAGAGACTCTTCCCGCGCTAGAAAGAGGCGCCGAAAGAGCCGGACGTACCCTCTCTGACGTAGAGATCTCTGGGCCGTTGTTCGTCGTCACTGGCAACAACGAGGAAGAACTTGAGAAAGCGAAGGAAGGAACCCGCCAGCAGATCGCGTTCTATGGATCAACGCCTGCCTATAGGGGTGTGCTGGAGTGTCATGGCTGGGGTGACATGCAAACCGAACTCAACTCCTTGTCCAAAGAAGGTAGGTGGGTGGAGATGGGCAGCCTGGTGGATGACGAAATTCTTGACGCTTTTGCCGTTGTTGGAGAACCCGAACAAATTGCCGAACAGTTAAAGCAACGTTTTGGGGACATTGTGCAGCGTCTCAGTTTTTACGCCCCCTACCGATCGGATGCCCAACGTTGGCGCAAAGTGTTCGACGACCTCAAGGCGACTTGAAGTGAAAGCGGCTCTTCCTGAATCGGTGGAGATCCGCGAGGTTGGACCCCGCGATGGGTTACAGAACGAGACCACGATTCCGGTCAAAGAACGCATCGCTCTCATTGATGCTCTATCAGGCACTGGCCTCGCTGCGATCGAAGCAGCGTCATTCGTTCACCCCAACGCGATCCCACCCATGGCTGGGTCCGCCGAAGTTATGAAGGGCATCACCCGTGTCCCGGGGGTTCGCTACCGCGCTCTTGTCCCTAACGAAAGAGGCGCTCTAGATGCGCTTGAGTGCGACGCTGACGAGATCGAAGTGGTGATGTCGATTTCGGAAACACATAACCACAAAAACATCAATATGTCTCCCGACGAGTCAGTCCGGCAGATTATTGAACTCACTGATTTAGCCCATCAGAAGGAAACGCCCGTCGAAGCGATCCTGTCGACCGCGTTTGGATGCGCGTACGAGGGTGACATCGCTCCTGACCGGGTCGCTCATTATGCGCGAAGAGTTCTCGACGAGGCAGGGGTTGACGGGTTGTCCTTTGGTGACACCAGTGGAATGGCGACTCCCAGAGTTGTTCTTGAATTACTAGATGCACTTGAAAACGTCGGCATTGAGACCACTCAAATCGGCCTTCATTTCCACAACACGCGAAACACTGGTTTGGCCAACATCATGGTCGCCATGCAGCAGGGCGTTCGACGCTTCGATGCCGCTATCGGCGGTCTAGGTGGTTGCCCTTACTCGCCGGGGGCGACGGGCAACGTCGCCACTGAAGATGTGGTCCATATGGTCGAAGATTTGGGCGCGGCAACGGGCATTGACCTTGAACAGTTAATACAGTGCGGACATCTCGCCGAGGAACTGGTTGGGCGCCAGTTACCCGCGCAAGTTCTTCGTTCGGGTCCTAGAACCAGAACCATTAGCAGCTGACGCGAAGGTCACGCGACGACACCGTCGGAACG
>DCYM01000087.1:8167-13413 GCA_002331465.1 Candidatus Neomicrothrix sp. UBA2110
CCCAATGTCGGTCCGGTGGATCTGATCTGGCCAGGGGTACGAGAGAATCGGGGAACCGGAGCAGCCATGGGAACCTCTTGCCCCAAAATTTCGTCTTCGTACCGCTCAATCAGTTCGCGAGCCGCGAATTGAGGGTCTGTGATCATGTCAGGCGCAGTGAAAATTTTGCCGTAGGGAATCGCCTGTTCATCAAGTAGAGCTTCTAACTCTTCCACGCGAAGCTTGGCTGTCCACCCTGCAATAATTTCATCAAGTTCTGCTTGATTCATTCCTCGACTTTCATGAGTCCTATATCGGGGATCTTCCGCAAGTTCTGCTCGGTTCATTGCGACACAGAGACGTCGAAAGATCGCATCGGCATTACCAGCGATTAAAACGTCTGCCCCGTCCAGAGTCGAGTAAACATTCGACGGCGCTACCCCTGGAAGCACCGAGCCCGTGCGCCCTCGCACATGACCTCCTAGGTCGTAGTCAGCAATAGTTGATTCCATCAGGGCAAATACCGCTTCGTAGATAGCCACGTCGACCTCTTGTCCCCTTCCGCTCCGTTGGCGTTCATTCAGAGCGGCCATTGTCCCGGTCACTGCAAAAAGTGAAGCGATAGCGTCGCCGAGACTTATGCCCGCCCTCGTCGATTGCCTGTCGGGCCAGCCCGTAGTGTGGCGAATACCTCCCATAGCTTCGCCGATGGAACCAAATCCCGGATCAGTTGCTCGGGGCCCTGTCTGACCGAAGCCTGAGACGTGGGTCATGACAAGGCCTGGGTTATCGCCAACGAGATCGTCGTAGCCGAGTTGCCAATCGGCAAGCCGTCCCGGAGTGAAGTTTTCTAAAACGACGTCGCTCGCTTTTGCCAAACGTCGCACCACTGTCCGACCTTCGGAGGTGCGCAAATCGATAGCGATTGACTTCTTGTTACGGGCAATCGCGGGCCACCAGTAGCTGTGACCGTCAGGGTCGCAGTGACCCCATTTTCGCATGGGGTCCCCACCAGAGGGGGGTTCGACTTTGATTATTTCTGCGCCGTAATCTCCGAGCAGTTGACCGGCGAAAGGACCAGCGATAAAACTTCCGAGTTCCAAGACTCGGATTCCCGTGAGTGGACCAGACATGTTAACTACCGAGAGGGGCGCAATCGCCTTCGCAATCATCACCCTGTTGGGTTGAGGGGATCGCCGGTCGGTGGAGCACTCCTGATGTGGGAGTAACACAAAGTTCGTCCTCGTCGACGATGCAGTCAGCATCGACGATCATCGAGTAGCCGTCTGGTTCACGAGGCGGCCACAACACGACAACCTTGGGTCGTTGTCCGACGTTGCGTGCGGCGCTACGACTAATCGGGCAACGTAAATTTCCCTGATCAAAACGAAACGTCATGTGAGCGACATGGGTGGTTTCATCGTCGCGCACGGTCAACAAAAAAGCGGAATAGCCGTATCGTTCCAACTCTGCTTCGAGCTGGTCAGGCTCCACGGGAATGCTCATGACCGAGAGCCTAGGCGTCGTGCTCGGGCCAACAAACCTTGAGTTGCATCGCAAGGGCGCGCTGGTAGCTTGGGTCTCTTCGGGGCTATAGCTCAGTTGGTAGAGCACTTGCATGGCATGCAAGGGGTCAGGGGTTCAATTCCCCTTAGCTCCACGCGAAAATGGATTGAGGTGGAGCCATGAACCGTTTGTTCATGGCTCCGTTGCTCAACTGTGTCAACCAATTTGCCGGAACATTGTCCGACTTATCATTTGGCTGTTCTGGTTCGCGAGTAACTGTTGAATCGACGAGTCAGCGAACATCGCGGTACTCGCTTCTTGCAGCGCGGAAAGTGAATCAGTCCACGTGACAGCTATGTACCGGCCGGTGCGTTCACCAGCCGCGATCATCTGACCGAACCGTTGACCGGTGCTTCCAGCGCTCATGTGCGACCAGTACGTGTCGGCATTTGACTCCCAGGTGGCATCGTCAATCGGATCACCGCTGACCTGGAGAATTGAACCAAAGGGTCCGTCGGGTGTTCCTCTTTCCGCTTTGGTTTGCACCAAAACGCGCGAAATTAGTTGAATTCCCGACTCTCTCATCTTCGGAGCCGCTGCAGTATTGGCGGCTGATATGCCCGCTACGGCCGAATCAATAGAATCAAATTCGACCGCGACGCCAATGACACCTGCTTGTTCGCCACCCATCACCGTTTGACTGATTCTGATTCTCGATGCCCCTGCGGACTCCATGTGTGGACGTGCGTTCGCGTTGAACCCCTCCACAAACAAAGCTGGGTCCGGAGCACGCAACATGTTCGCCACCGTGTAGCTCATCATCTCTCCTCAGTTTCTGTTGATCCCCACGAGACCAAAGTTGGGACAGTCAAACACATGTTTGCTGTGGATGCTTTTCCAACTCGCTGTGCACTAAAGGAGTTATTTATCGATCGCTAACCACTGGGAACCTGAGAACGCGTCGCCGAATTTTTTATTTCAAAGCTAATTCCAGGATGCGAAACGGCACATGCCTTAGGCCAGCGAAGCCTTGTTTTTGAGTTCACGAATGTGAGCGAGCCCGCAACGTTCGGCCAACTTAACCAGCCACCACGCTGCGTCCAGGTCAAACCATTTGGACCCGAACCTCGCAGAAGTTGGCAATTCGTGATGGTTGTTGTGGTAGCCCTCACCCGAAGTCAATCCCGCCAGCCAATGCAAGTTAGTTGCACTGTTTTGGTAGGGACGCCGACCGAAGTTGTGCCCGACGGCGTTAATAGCGCCAGAAAGCGTCACGTAGCTCAACACATGAAAACCGAACGCGAGCGGTCCCTGCCACCACCCCAACCACAGGGATAGAAGCGCAGTAGCGATTAGCAACCCCAGCGGACCACGATCAAACATAAGTCGGTCCCAACGGTCAGGAGCGAGGTCTTTCCCCCACTTCTCAACAGTGACGGGGTCGTTCGCCGCGCGCCGGTACATCCAAAAGTTGGTGAGCTGTACGCGAATCCAACCAACTTGTGCGGGAGAGTGCGGGTCCTCTGCCGCATCGGTATAGACGTGATGCTTGCGATGAACTGCCGCCCACTCTCGAGCCTTCACGCCCGTTGTTAACCACAAGAAAAACCGGAGAAAGAAAGCAAATCCTGGGCGAAATGTGACTGCTTTGTGGGCAAGCGACCTATGCAGATACGCCGAAGTAGTCAGAGTCGAGACCTGGGTCACGGTGAAACCGACGAGGAGGGGGAGGAATATCTGCACAGCAGTCCTAGATCGAAATACCCAACCAGCATGCCCTAAGAAGAGTCCGAAGGCCACACCCGTGCCAATCCTCTCTCAATCGTTTAATTCTGAGAGACTGAAACAATGGAACAGTCACACGTCGGCGAAGGTGCGGTAACGGTCGAACACGTCGACCGTGTTGCCGTGGTGCGACTCAATCGCCCAGAACATCTCAACGCTTGGAATCACGAAATTTCTTCCGGGTTAGATGCAGCTCTGCGGGACTGCTCAGAAGACCCTGACGTTCGATCAGTCGTCATTACCGGCACTGGACGAGCTTTTTGTGCAGGCGCGGACCTTTCAGGTGGGGGCGACACGTTCGACTCAGAACGGGATCGCGACCTGGAGGACACCAGCGAGGCAAGAACTCCCAAGCTGCTTCCCCATCAGGTACCAAAACCCGTGATTGCTGCTATCAACGGTCCCGCCGTCGGGGTCGGCGCAACCTACCCGCTGATGTGTGACATCCGAATCGCCGCGCAGAGCGCACGCATCGGTTTTGTGTTTAACCGAATCGGAATGTTGCCCGAGTTGGGATCGCACGCCCTGTTACCCAGAGTCGTTGGATTTTCGAACGCATCACAACTGCTCATGGGTGCGGAAATAGTCGACGCCGAAAGAGCCCATTCGATGGGTTTAGTTTCGTCGGTGCACCCTGATGAGGAACTGGTGGAAGAAGCCATCAATCTCGCAACGCGTCTTTCTGTTGCTGCTCCAGTTTCAGTCGCAGCGACCAAGAAACTGCTCTGGAAGGGCCTTTCGCTAAGTTGGGACGAAATGCATCAGATGGAAGAACCGGTATTTGAGTGGGTCGGGCGACAACCTGACTCAGTTGAAGGGATCAACGCTTTTCTCGAAAAGCGTCCCGCAAATTGGACTATGAACCCTTCTAGGGATCTACCGAAGGAGTTGTTTGATTGATATGGCAGCATTTGATCACTTTGCTTTTGCATGTCAAAACCTCGAGGAAGGCGTCGCTCACGTCGAGTCTCTGACAGGTGTACGAGCCGCCCCTGGCGGGCCACATCCGGGAGTCGGAACTCACAATGCCTTGCTCTCGCTGGGAAGTGACGTTTACCTCGAAATCATTGCGGTCGACCCCAGCCAGGCTGACCCCCTAGGTGCTCGTCCGTTTGGAATAGACGACCACCCCGACCCTCGGCTAGCTGCGTTCGCGATTCATCCCGGTGACGGCGAAAGCATTGATGCTGTTGCTGAGAAAATTCGGAGCCACGGAACGGATCCTGGCCCTATCGTCGCTATGAGTCGCGTGAAACCCGACGGCGAGGAGATCAGTTGGCGACTGACCCGGTCGAGCAGATTGGGATTAGTGCCTTTTGTGATCGACTGGGGCCAGACACCCAATCCGGCGACAATCACCCCAAAGGGGTGCTCCTTAATAGAGGTTCGTGGAACTCACCCACAACCCGACCAGATCACTTCGTTGCACCAACAACTTGGCCTCAGCGTTAACGTTTCCGAAGGCCCATCGTCGGTAGAAATCATCGTTGAGACACCGAACGGCATGGTCTCACTGGTGTGACAACCCAGGACCGCAACTAACAGCAGACATCGGGTGAGCTAGGGATACTCGCAGGGTCAATCCACGGGTGCGAGCACTCCGGCCGGCTCGCAATCATCGCGATCGAGTTGCGTTGTTTGGGAAGAAGCCAGGTAAGCACACGCAACACGTGTTCGGCTGGTTTGAGTAACAGTTTCCGCAGAGTCCACCCCCGAAGGTCCGCTGTCTCATATGGCAGGTTCAGACCATAGAAAAAGTTGAATCCGTGTTCTCCGGTGGGATCACATGAGCGAATCGTTTTTCGAAACTCGCGCTCGGTCCAACGATAAATGTGATTCGGGATGGGTCCGTTCTCTAACCCTCCTGACAGTCCGCCCTGAGCTTGGACCGCCTCCAACTCGTAGCTGGAGCTGAAACCCAGTCGAATAGCTAAACGCATCAACAATGAATCTCGCGCTTCAATGGCGATGACACC
>DCYM01000087.1:13749-14172 GCA_002331465.1 Candidatus Neomicrothrix sp. UBA2110
ACACAACACGTTCGGTACATCTCGGTAAGAGCTCGATGGGGTGATGTGCAGTGATGTAACCCATCAACTACTACTACCCATGGAAACGATTTTTCGCCGTAACTCAAATTTTGAGCGTCTTCGTGTGCCCATTGATACGGGGCCAGATGTTCAGATGCCTCGACTGAATCGAGATTTGTAATAGTGACGTGCTCAAATCCCAAGCTACGAAACAAGTCTCGTTCGGATCTTCCACCAGCGACTACAAGCAGTTCATCTGAGCGGTTGACCAGTCCTTTGTTTATAAGGTCCCCAAAGACCTCAGCCACGAATCGGGTGCGCACCCACCAGACGCTACACCCGCCAATTTCTGGCACCTAGGGGTACACATATGAACCATCCTTAAGGGTTACTCTCGGAAGTCGGTAATCATCTTGCGTTGAG